>JAITUJ010000059.1 GCA_031286385.1 Clostridiales bacterium
ATTGTACAATATATTTGAAGTTGTGCAGAGTGCATCATATATAGACCAAGAGACTATTGTTTTTTTGAATGACTTTGCAGAGCAAATGCAGTCATTTGTGGGTGAGGAAAATGGTAGAACAGCGAGAGCGGACTACAATAGCAATCACATCATATATCAAAATATTTGGTTTGTTAGCATACCGATTGGAGTCCACTTTTCACCCTATCTTTGTGGAGAAATAGCCAATTGGGGGGCGACAATTGGAAGTATAGTGTCATTGATAGTTGGATTGACTGGAGTAGGTGCTATTGTTGCAGGGATAATAGCTGGTTTAGCAGGTATGTTTGGGGATTATTTTCAACGGGTGCAGCTCATAAAGGTTGTAATATATATTATATATCTTATGTGCCAATACCATGCTATTAGGGTTATGTGATATGAATAGAAATGACAAGGTTGGCATCTACTTTGGTTTGGTCGTTGCCTTTTTGTTCCAAATATTTTATGCATTTTCTATGATATTTGATAAACAATTTGACAGGGCAGTGTTTGGGCTTATTTTACCCATAACCTTAATTCAAACAACATTGATAGCCATATTGACAAGAATAGTTTTTTCTCAAAACAAAAATAAAATTGAAAAAAAAGATAAGAAAGATCAGAATACTAGCAATGATAGTTCAAAGTTCAAAACTAGTGATGAGATAACTGACTGTCAAGATGAAAGTGACACGACAGAGCAGTGATAAACTATTATAAGCAATTTTAAAAGGTTACAAAGAACAAAACTACTAAATTTAGTAGCTTTGTTCTTTGCGTATTCTAAAAAATAATAGCATAGATAAATAATCATAAATAATAAAGTCTTATCTTATCAATAAAAAATTATTATGATGCAAATTTATTGACTAAAATCAAAAAAACATTTATAATAAAACTATGTATGCAAGTTTTTCACCTAGTCCAGATTTTCAATTAGGCAGTTTTAGTATAGGATACTACGGTCTAATCATTGCACTTTCTATATTGTTGTCGTATAATATAGCTACAAGGATAGCAAAATATAGAGGCCTTGACAAAGACTTCATTTTTCTGGTTACCATTGTAACCGTGCCCATTGCCATTGTAGGAGCTAGGTTTTTACATGTAGTGTTAAATTCTAGTCAGTATTCTTTCTATGAGGCCATTGCTTTTTGGGAGGGGTGGGCAGGGTTGGCTATCTATGGAGCCTTGATATTTGGTGGTCTGGCCATTTTGACAGTTTGTTATATAAAAAAAGTTAACTTTTTTAAAATGCTGGATGTGGCAGTCCCAGTTTTTTTATTGGCACATGCATTGGGTAGATGGGGTAATTTTTTTAATTCCGAACTATATGGCAGAGCGGTAGATTTCGATTTTTTTCCTCTCACAGTTTTCATTGAAGGTACGGGGCAGAATCACTTAGCATTATTTTTTTATGAGTTTGTATTAAACTTAATTGGATTTTTCGTTCTCTTAAAGATTTTAAAAAAATCTAATAAAGTTGGCATAGTTGTAGCTACTTATGCAATCTGGTATGGCACTGTTAGACTGATTATGGAACCTATGAGAATGGAACAATTTCACCCACAGGGCAGCATAAATATGTTTGTTGTCATAAGTGTACTTTTGATTGTAGCTGGACTATCTTATTTTGCTTACATGTTTTGGTACAAATCAAAAAAAATGAATGATAACGGTAATGAATAAAACTAAAATTTTATTCTGTAAAAATATGCGGAAAAACGCTTGTTTTTTATCAAAAGATAGTAAATTTTATAAAAAATAAATGGAAGATTTAAAAACAATCACTGTAAAAATTATTGGCATGTCTTGCGCTTCCTGTGTAGCAACTGTGGAAAAATCCATAAAAAAATTGCGAGGCGTAAATTCTGTTGTTGTCAACTTAGCCACAGAAAAAGCCACAATTGTCTATGATGATACAGTTGTGAGCTATTCTCAAATTGAGTCCCAGGTCAAAAAAGCTGGTTTTAATCTACAAAGCAAACCGCAAAATGATGGTACAATACAAGCTTTAAAGAGTAGAGTTCTTTGGTCAGTTTGTTTTGCTACACCGCTTTTGCTGTATTCTATGATACCTATGATGTTGATGCACAGTGGTTTTTTGCCCTGGTGGTTGGATGTTCACAAAGTTCCCAAACTAAATATTGCAATTCAAACTGTACTTGTCTTTCCTGTATTGATAGTAAATTTAGATATATTTAAAAGCGGATTTGTCAAACTGCTTAAAGGGCACCCAAATATGGACTCTTTGATTGCATGTGGGACAGCTGTAAGTGTTCTATTCAGTCTGTGGTTGAGTGTACAAAATTATTTTTTTGGTCAAATGCATGAGCCATATTTTGAAGTTGCGGCAGTAATTTTGGCACTGGTCGCTTTGGGTAAATACTTTGAAAATAAAATTAAAACGAGAACAAATCAGTCCATACAAAAGCTCATGGAACTTGCACCGAATAACGCTACAATCCTTATAGATGACATAGAAAAAACAGTGGATATAGACAGTGTATGTGTAGGTGACATTTTGCTTGTAAAACCTGGTGAAAGAATTCCCGTAGATGGCATTGTGATGAGTGGTCAAACTTTTGTTGACCAATCTATGATAACAGGTGAGAGTATGCCTGTATCCAAGTCTGCTGGTAGTTTAGTTATTGGGGGTTGTATCAATAAAAATGGTGCAATAAAATACAAAGCAAACGCAGTGCAACAAGATACAGTGTTATCAAAAATTGTAAAACTTGTAGAAGAAGCACAGACAAAAAAAGCACCTGTTCAAACTCTCGCTGATGTAATATCTGGCTATTTTACACACGGTATTATCATTATTTCTCTTATGTCAAGTGCGATGTGGTGGATATTTAGTGACTTGGAATTTAGTTTTGTTATCAATATTTTTGTTGCAGTATTAGTGGTAGCTTGTCCGTGTGCATTGGGATTGGCTACTCCTGTATCCATCATTGTGGGGACCGGTAAAGGTGCAGAGAGAGGTATACTGATAAAAGGAGGAGACTGTATAGAAAGTGCACACAAGGTGAGCGTTGTCTGCTTTGATAAAACAGGTACTTTGACAGTGGGCAATCCTTCGGTCAGTGACTGTATTGTCTTATCAAAGTTTGACAGAAATGAAATTTTATCATTTGCGGGATCTGTTGAACAGTATTCAGAGCACCCTTTGGGTTTAGCTATATTAAATTTTGCAAAACAGAACAATGTAGGCTTATTGCAATCAAATGATTTTAAATCCATAACAGGGAAAGGTGTTTCAGCTAGAATTTTGGATAAAAAAGTTCTAGTAGGAAACACTGCACTTTTAAGCGACAATGGTGTTGAATATAATTTTGCCAAAAGTCAAATAGATGACTTGTCCAATCAAGGTAAAACTGTAATTTGTGTGGTTATACAAAGTCAACTTGTAGCACTTTTGGCGGTGGCAGACACATTAAAATCTGACAGCAAACAAACCGTTGACAGACTTTTGAAGTTTGGCATTGAAGTAGTGTTGTTGACTGGTGACGATAAGCGGACTGCTCATTGTATTGCAAAACAAGCAGGGATAACAAAAGTAGTGGCACAGTGTTTGCCAAAAGATAAATCAGACTTTATACAACAGTTGCAAAATGAAGGTAAATGTGTTGCAATGGTCGGTGACGGAATAAATGATTCAGTAGCGTTGGTACAGTCTGATATTGGGATAGCAATTGGAACGGGAACAGACATAGCTATAGAATCTAGTGACATAGTTTTGATGAAAGGTCATTTAAAAGGTGTAGTGGACGCACTCGTTTTGAGTAAAAAAACTATGAGAAACATAAAGCAAAATTTGTTTTGGGCATTGTTTTACAATTGTTTGACCATACCATTAGCCGCTGGCTTGCTGTACGCTTTTACCAATAATACTGATCTATTGCTAAACCCTATGATAGCAGCACTTGCCATGGCATTTAGTTCTGTTTCAATTTTGTTAAATGTTTTGAGATTTAAAGCTAGCAACTTTTAGCTGTTTTTTTAAAAACTACATAAACTATTATTGGAACGGTTATGAGAAAAATTTATGTATTTTTGCTTAGTTTTGCGTGCATGTGCAATGGCATTGCAATAAATGTGATGTATACAAAAGCAGCACAGCCAGAACAAGTGCAGGGTCTTACATTGTCAAAACAGTACAATGACGTAGTGTTAGATTGGAAGATAGTTGTCAATGCAACAGAATATTTAGTTTTTAAAAGTCAAGCAAATTCAGAATTTATTATAATTGGTAAAATTTCAAATAATCAATTTGTGGACAGTGATAGTGCACACCAAAATGGATCTAAGTATATGGTTAGAGCGGTAAATCAAGACGAACAAGGTCCCGACAGTGAGATAGTGTTTAATCGCTTTTTGGATGAAAATAGTGGATTAAAAACTGCATTTTTACAAAGAATTATTTCCAATTTATCTATTGTTCTCTTGGCAGCAATTGCCACTTTGTTTATATTGATATTTATTAAAATGCTAAAAAACGCTAAAACGATAAAAAGAAGACGATAATTTTTTAATTGAGTTATTTTTTATTGTTAAAAAAAAGTGACCACAAACAAAAATATATTTGCGTGGTCGTTTTGTGTAAATTGACTATTAAGCTATGTTACCGTTACATTTACAGTAGGTTGTGAACCTGCCGATAATTGAGTGACAGATGCAGTGATTGTTGGAGTGGCAGCAACTCCAGTATCCGTAGAGCCAATCCACCAGTTTCCATTATCCCCAATTGTAGGGGATACTCCATCAGCACCATCGGCTCCATCAGCTCCGCTAGTACCAGTTGGTGAAACTCCAGTATCCGTATCGCCAATCCACCAATTTCCATTATCCCCAATTGCGGGGGATACCCCATCTGCACCAGCTGGAATACCAAATTCTATATTGTATATTGCCATATTTCCTCCTTGAAATTACCTTTTTTAAAGTACTGTTGTTATTTTTGCTGTCGCATTAGACCCTGCTGGCAGTGTAACCGTTGTGACGACAAATGTGGGAGTAGTCCCATCAGCACCGGCAGGACCAATAGGTCCGGTAGCACCCGTAGGCCCAGAGGGTCCTATGGGTCCTTGTGGTCCGATAGGACCTCTTTCTCCTTTACAACAAGTAATGCAAGAACAGCAAGGGCAACATTGATTGGTAAATTGAGTATTACAACTGCAATCAAAACAATCATTAAAATTATTCATACTCTCTTTCCTAGTTTTTAAATTTTTGTTTATAAGACATGATATGTAGCACATATTTAATATGTTAACATATAATGTTATAAAAGTATTAATTTTTATTTAGAGAGTATTTGTATGAATTATAATATAAATTTTGGCATACCAGCAGGAGCAACCGGACCAGTAGGGCCAGTAGGGCCAGCAGGAGCAACCGGTCTAACAGGAGCAATAGGACCAGTAGGTCCACAAGGACCCAATCCGTTTGTTGCGGTTGCGTCATTGACGCACAACGGTGTTGGCACTTTTAACAGTGATGCTTTTATACTGTTCAATACTGTCAATGTATTAAATGGAATGACTTACGATCAGACAACGGGAATACTCGCATTGCCAGCTACAGGTGCAGCTTATGCAAGAATATCCGTCACTGTAAATGTATCTGCTATTACAGCAACACCGTATATTGTATTGAACAATGCAAATTTACCTGTAGATTACACTACTATGACACCCATTACTCAACTAGGAGTGACAACTTTTGAAGTAGTTTTACCACTTTCGCCATCAGTTCCCACCAATTTGAGAATAGCTGTCCGGCAAGGTAATATAACACTGACAGCTTTGACCAATCCTCTAATGTATTACAATGCATTTTTAAATGTCTTTTGCTTTAATATCTAGATATTTCAAAGTATTAATTGTGAAAATTACATTGTAAATTTATGTTAATTTTTTTAAAATGAGCGTTTAGTCACTTATTTTTTTAAGCATACTAAACACATGAATGAAAGCAATACAGAAAAATTATTGAACCAGATACTTGAAAGTGTAGACGGCAATGATTTGCAAAAACTCAACACGATTGTGGAACAAAGTAATTCATTTGAAATTTTAAGTGTAATTCAAATGAGTAAGCTAGATGTTCAGTTAACTGTGTTTGAGGCGCTTTCGCCTAGAAAAAAGGTAGAAGTGTTTGAACAGCTTGATATTACAGCACAGTTGGCAATCATATCAGCTCAAAGTGAGGAAAATAAAATACAGATTGTAAATGGAATGCAACCTGATGACAGAGTCAATCTTTTTGTAAATTTGCCACTACAATTGCAAGAATCTTTGATGAATAGTTTAACAAAGTCAGAACAAGAAGTGACTGTTCAACTTATGCGATACTCCAAAAATACTGCGGGTAGACTAATGACTCCTAAATTTGTTGAGTTGTCAGGCGATATGACTGTATCAAGTGCTATTCAAAAAATTAAACTAGAAGCCAAAGACAAAGAATCTATTAACACTGCTTATATTGTAGATGAAAATGGTCAAATAAAAGGCACAACGACGCTGCGCCAACTTTTGAGTGCAGACAGTGATTGGATGCTAGATGAAATTATGGATACCAAAGTAGTCAAAGTTTATACAGATTCAAAGCAGAGAGAGATTGTGCAGATTATGCAAACGCATGACTTGCTTGATTTGCCCGTAGTCAGCCTTGACGAAAGGATAGTGGGTATTATCACAGTAGATGATGCTTTGGATATACAAGAAGAGCAGACTACAATGGATTACTTTGACAAAGTGGGAATTTTGAGTTTAAGGAAGTGCCAAAATAGAATTTCACCTTTGCTTAAATGTAGTGTATTGAAACTTTTTTGGGCAAGACTGCCGTACTTGGTACTTGCACTTATAGGAGGGCTTGCAGTCAGCGCAATTTTGGGTAAATTTGAAATTATTTCAAATTTGTATTTTGCAGTTGCTTTTGTGCCTTTGGTTTTAAATATTGCAAGTTTGATAGGTTTACAGTCATTGGCTATCTATAAAAGGGCAGTGTCACTACGGCAAATTGATGGCAAAAATTTTAAGAGCTATGTATTAAAAGAAATCATGGTAGGGTTATTTTTGGGCTTTACACTTGGAGTGATATCAGCAATAGTCGTATATGGTTGGAGTATGGATTATTTTGCTGATTCCCCCTTTAATAACAGTGCAAAGTTGGCAATGGTAATAGGACTAGCTCTGATAATTTGTACAGTATTTGTGTCCATGTTGGGAGTCACATTGCCTTACTTTTTGAGCAGAATAAAATTGGACAAGTTAGCAGTTGACCCAATATTGTTGGTGTTAAAAGATATATCATGCTTGTGTCTGTATTTTTTGGTTTATGGTGTTCTGATGGGAAATTTCCATTGATATAGATTTTACAATTGACATATATTGAAAATTATTATATAATAACTACATGAAATGTAGTTATTGTGGATGTTTAGAAAGTAAAGTCACAGACAGTCGGGAAACAACACATGACAGTATACGCCGTAGACGAGAGTGTCTTGCTTGTGGTAAGCGTTTTACCACATACGAATTTGTTGACAAAGAACAACTTGCAGTCATTAAAAACAATGGTTTGAGAAGGCCATTTGAATTATTGAAAATTAGAGCGGGTATAGACAAAGCTTGTGAAAAACGCAGTATTCCAGTCGAGAGGATTGATAAGTTATTGTCAGATTTGGAACACAAGCTGTACAGTTCTTTGGACAGCGAAATTACAACAAAAGAAATTGGTAAGTTGGTAATGCAGGAGTTGAAAAATTTAGATGATGTTGCTTACATCAGGTTTGCATCCGTATATCAAAAGTTTGCTGATGTCGCATCATTTATTGATTTTATCAATGAGCAGTGTAAAGAGTGTAATGAATGATCTAATAAGCCAAATAAAGGAAAAATCAATATATTTAGGTCAGGAAATGCAAAAGATTCTTGATGACCGAGAGTGCAAAAGATTCTCGGTTTTTGGGTTGCATTCTGGTCAAAAAGTCCTGTTGGCATACAACATGAGTTTGCAAAACAGAGTAGTCTATGTATGTGATGACTACTATCATGCAAACAAGATTTTTGAGCTTTTTGCTGGTTTGACAGATAGTGTAGTGAATATGCCAGAGTTTGATGATGTGTTGGCAGATAGAACATACAACAACTTAAACAGTCAGGCTAGATTGGACGCTTTGCTTGGCTGCGTAGAGGGCATTGACATTGTGGTAGTCACTGTGGCAGCGCTGCTGCAACCTTGTGCAGACTTTGACATATTTAAGAGTGAAATATCAAGTGTAAAAAAGAGCAGTTTACTTGATCCTGACGTACTCAATGCTAGACTTATAAATTTAAATTATAGCAGGGTAGGTAGCGTTGAACAACCAGGTCAAATTAGTTGGCGTGGTGATATCATAGATGTTTGGGGGGCAGGTCAAAAGTTGCCTATACGATTAGAATTTTTTGGTGACTGTATAGAAAATATCAAATATTTTGATCCACAGTCAAGATTGGCCTTGCATGAAACGGACAGTTTTAATATTGCGCCAAACCGTGAGAGTGGGCAAGGTTTAGTATCTAAATTTTTTGGTAAGTGTACAGTAATTTTTGACGATGCTAGACTTGTAGCTGACGCAAAGAATAGAGTTTTATTTGAGCATAGCAATAGAATAGCAAGCTTAATGGTCACAAAACAGATAAAAAATAATGTTGTACTCGATCAAGATGGATTGGATTTTGGTGTAAAGAAGATTGCTTTTCACAGAGATTTGTCACAAAATAGAATTTTTGTACCACAGCATATTTTTGATATTAAGGCGAGTGCTATTTTAGATTACAGCCGTGATTTTAGCAAATTAAAAGATGACATTGAAAAGTGGATTTGCAGAGATTGTGTTGTCAGTTTATGTGTCGGTAATAGTGAGCAAAAAAATATATTGCAAAACTTTTTGACTCAACATAGCTTGACAGCGGTACAAGTACAAGTTGTTCAATGTGGTGTATTGTCAGGAGCAGATTTAGGAAGTCATATTATAATAGGTCAAAAAGAACTTTTTAGAGCTAATGCAAAAAAAATAAATAAGGTTAAAGCTGCGCTTTTTACGCAGATAGAACCTGGCGATTTTGTTGTACACATTACGCATGGTATAGGTAAATATGAAGGTTCAAAGACGCTAGATATAAGTGGGTATTCAAGAGATTACTTTGTTATAAAGTATAAAAATGATGACACTCTGTATGTTCCAGTTGAGAATATGGATAGCATTTCTAAATATTCTTCCAATAATACTCCCACTCTCAACAAGCTAGGGGGACAAGAATTTGCAAAAATCAAAGCAAGAGTAAAGCAAGGTATACATAAAATGGCACTAGATTTGCTTGCTTTGTATGCAAAAAGAGAGCAAACAAACGGTACAGTGTACAATACAGATTCCCAATTGTATGCACAATTTGAGGATGCATTTGAATATGTTCCTACGGAGTGTCAAATACAAGCTACAAAGGAATCACTAGATGACTTGAAAAAGGGCAAAGTGATGGACAGGCTAATTTGTGGCGATGTGGGTTATGGTAAAACCGAAGTCGCCATGCGCGTTGCTTTTTTTGTTACTGCGGAGAGTAAACAGGCTGCTTTTGTATGTCCAACTACCATTTTGGCAAGACAACATTACCATTCTTTAAAAAAACGCATGGAGCCATTTGGATTGAAAATTGCCTGTTTTACTCGTTTTGAAAGTGTAAAGCAAATTGAGAGAAATATAGAGGCTTTAAAAAATGGCAGTGTAGATATTGCAATTGGCACTCACAGGTTGCTACAAAAAGATATATCTTTTAAAAATCTTGGGCTGCTCATACTAGATGAAGAGCAACGCTTTGGAGTGTCAGATAAGGAAAAGATAAAGCGATTAAAATCTGACATCAATGTACTCACTCTTTCAGCTACGCCCATTCCTAGAACACTTCACATGAGCTTGCAACAAATTAGAGATATAAGTGTGCTGGACACTCCTCCAAAAACTAGATTGCCTGTTCAAACTTATGTTGCAAGGTACACAGATGACTTATTAAAAGATGCCATCTTGCGTGAATTGGGCAGACAAGGTGGAGTGTTTGTGGTATACAACAATATAGCAAAGTTGAGTCAATTTGCAACACACTTGCAAAATCTCTTGCCGCATGCTAAAATTGCCATTGCACATGGACAGCAGCCGCAAGAAGTTATGGAAGATGCTGTGAGTAGTTTTATACAACAGAATGTCGATATACTTTTAGCAAGTACAATAGTAGAAAATGGGATTGACATATCACATGCCAACACAATGATTGTGCTGGATTCTGACAGACTAGGTTTGGCACAAATGTATCAATTGAGAGGAAGAGTAGGGCGTGCAGAGCGTCAAGCTTATGTTTTCTTTACGTACGACTTTGATAAATTGATAACAGAAACTGCACAAAAAAGGTTGGATGCTATACAAGAATTCACAGAATTTGGGAGTGGTTTTAAATTGGCAATGCGTGATTTGGAGATAAGAGGAGCTGGCAATGTTTTGGGTCGAGAACAACATGGGCATATGGATAAAGTAGGCTATGATATGTATTGCAAACTTTTAGCTGACAGTGTAAAAGAATTGAGGAGCGGAAGTGTAAGTGTGCACACAGAGGTCAAAGTTATCACGGACCTACCTTCTTTTATACCCGAAGATTATGTCTATGACAAACAAAGTAAATTGGACATATATGGTAGGTTGACTCAACTTTATAATTTGCAAGACAGAGAAAAGCTGTACAGTGAACTAAAAGATATCTATGGCACTCCTCCTGTCAGTGTTGCAAATCTGTTGACGATAGGAGTATTCAAAAATTTGGCAGCACTGCATGGAGCCATAAAGATTACATTAAAAAAGCAAGAATACAGTATTAGCTTTGGAAAGTTAAAAGACGTCAGTGAAAAATTGCAAGCGCAACTTTCCAATTATCAAGTATTGAAAACATCAACATTGCCAACAATAGTATTTAGTGATGCAAAAATGATGCTCAAAGCGCTTGTATAGAAGTTTAGAAGCCTTTAAAAACCAATTTTATTTTCAAAATGCTTGCAATAATTTTCTAGTTATAGTATAATATGTAAGGTGAAGAGGTGTAGTAAAAGTGAATAGCAATATTAGACAAAAATCAAAATATAAACTTTTGACCAAACTCATTGTTTTGTTGTTGTGTTTGGTTTTGATGACACCCATGCTGATAGGGTGTGCAGATTTTTTCTTTGATAGACAGGTGCAGAGAGATAGAGAGCAAGTTGTCGCAAGTATACCCGTTGCTACACAGATTATGGACGGCAAGACTTTTTTTGATGCTAGGTCTATTGATATTAGAAAAGGCTCTCTAATACAGGAATTTAACAGCATAGCACCTCAACTTGTTCAAGAAGGTATGAGCGTCAAAGACACAGTAGGACGAGCTTTGGAAAATCTTGTAGTCAAAGAAATAGAAAGTTTATACATTGACATTGAGTTTGCAAAAGGAAAATTTTTTGCAACAGATGCTGATAAAGTTGACAAAGAAGATTATTTTTTGGAGTGGCGACCTTTTGTGCGAGATGATGACGGTTATAAAAAAATTGGTCCTGATGGCTATCCTCTGATAGATTATACAAATGACAATGTCGTTTTAAGAAATGTATACAGTGCCTTGCAAGTTGAAATTTTTAAAATTGCTGATGAAATTTTGCAAGAGAGTGGCAGTGAAAAAAGACCAGACACAACACAAACGGATCCCCAAGATCCACCTTTTAAGGTTCCACCCCAAGAAGAGCCAGAAAAAGTTCCGGAAACCACACTTTTTGAGCCTAGTTTTTATCCAGGAGACAATCATGAAAGTGAAAATGCTTCATTGGATAGAAAAGCTTTTAGACGCTTAATTGACACATTTAGTTCAAATATTGATCTTGATTTCAGACTGTCTGATAAACAGAGAGATAGCCAAAAAGCGGAATTGAAAGCCATTCTAGACATCATTCGAGAGGCTGATTCACAAGACAGTAGTGTTGCTAGAAATCAAAAGTATAGAGAAGCCTATTTGTATATGGGTAATAACTTGATAGAAGATATCAATAATTTGGATTCGCCAGGGAATAGTGTACTATATTGGATAGCCGGTCAAGCCGCATTTAGACAACAGCAAAAAGATGTCTTTCAAGCCAATGTAAAGGATCAGATATTGGTTAGAGAATTGGACATACAATCAGAGTACAATAGATTGTTAAACCTACAACAAAGTTTTACAAATACTAAATTTGTTGAGAGTGTAGACAACGGAGACTTAATATTATTTGAACCTAATAATGTCGAAGCAAACAGGTATTTTTTTGTAAAGCATATATTGTTGCCTTTTAGTGATAGTCAAAAAGTTGAATTGAAAGCCATTTTAAGTAGCAGTACTAGCACAGCAGAAAAAGAGTTGGCTAGGGAGCGCTTGTCACTAGATATTAGGGTTAAACCTAGACAAAATGGATACGAGGTAGGTCAAGGTCTGTCGCCAAGACAAATTTTTGATGAGATAAGTTCTAGGATGATACCATTGATAGGCAATCCTCAATCAGCGAGCAGAGTCTTTGATGAGTTTATATATAAGTATAATGGTGATCCTGGTATATTTGACAAGTTGGAGAGAGGTTATCTAGTGCAACCTTTTAAAAATAACAGTGACAGTAAACCAGGTGATGACGATTATGGTCTAGATAAACAGTGGGTAGTGGAATTTGCAAAAGCGGCAAGAAGTTTGCGTGCAGACTATGACAATAGAAACTTAGATGGAAGTAGTGTTGTGTCTAGCAATCCACTATACAACGGTGTCAATTTGCAGAACTCACTTGGCACAATTTCACAGATGGTTGTTACAGATAATGGCGTGCATATTCTTTACTTGTCTGATGTTGTCAATGGAAGAGTTAGAAATCTTGCAGATAGAGTGAGTGCTGGAAGTGATAAAACGGTGAGAGAAGCTATAAGAAACAAACTCTTCAATGAAATGACAGGCAATTATTTTGATAATTGGTTGATACAAATAGTTTCTACACATTTATCAAATTCAGAAACTAGGCTAAAAACTTTTGAGAGTAGATACAGTGATATGTGGTAGGCAAAATAAAAGTCAACTTAAAAAAGTTACAGTTAAAAATAACTGTAACTTTTTTGTTTTATACAAAGTAAAATTACTCCTAATATAAAGTAGGAGCAATTTTAAAATCATATCAATTTTTGTCTAACAATTTTTTAATCATAACTTTAACTTGTGATGGTTTAAGTCCAATTTTATTTGTGAGACCACTTTCATCTACATTTAATAAATTTTGCAACCATGTCTTGTGTAAATTGCTGGTAAGTTTAAACAAAGTTACTTTGCTTTTTGATGTCTGCAATTGGTCCCAGTTTAAATGCTCTGGGCTTATATTTTTGTGGTATGAGTAAGAGACAAACCATGCTGCTCCCAATTTGGAGAGTTTATCTCCTCCTTCAAAATTAAAAGTTTTTTTTACCTCACTTTCTTTCTTTGTTTCATTTGTACCATCTTCTTGTGCCTGCTTTTGCTCTAACTTGGGTGCTGATTTGGCGGTTGGTTTTGCATCAGGTTTGA
>JAITUJ010000084.1 GCA_031286385.1 Clostridiales bacterium
GTTTTCCACAAACAACTGTGACTTTGAGCACAGGAGTGAGAACTTTATTCCCATGCCGCACTTGTTGGAACCTAACGATGGAGAGATACACAACTGGATAATGGACAGGGTTAGGTTGGATGAGATGGCGTTTATGAGTGGTACAGGGGAAGTAGGGAATCCGTACATGATAGGCAACCGCAGACAGTTGGAGAACATAGGGAGATACACCAGAGCTAATTTTGCACTTAGGAATGATATAGATTTGAGAGGGGAGGAGTGGATACCGATAGCTACATTTGAAGGGGTATTGGATGGTAGATTTTTTACGATATATGGGTTGACGATGGCAGAGATGAGAGTGGAGTATGCGCAACAGAGCTTTGGGTTGTTTGGGTACAATTGTGGGACTATAAGGGATGTAAATTTAGTAGGAGTGGATATACAATTTGTGACGGACCATGGCGACAATTATAGTTTTGTGGGAGGGGTTGCTGGAACAAATGAGCCTGGCGGATTAGTAGTCAATTGCCATGTGAGTGGGAGGATTGGTGTACCACGGAACAACTCACATGTAGGTGGAATAGTAGGTATAAATATATCACAGATAAGTAGTAGTAGTTATGGAGATGATGTGGAAGGTGTGAGTGAGATTATTGGGAGTGGGGATATAGGAGGGATAGCAGGACAGAATTTTGGAAGTATTAGCAGATGCAAAGTGAGCGATACAAAGATAGGGCACTATATGACACAGAGTAGCCGCTGTATAGGTGGTATAGCAGGCTATGAGAGTGGTGGCGAAATCATGAACTGTGGAGTGTATGGAAGTGTAGTACAGAACATAGGGGTGGACAGTACGACAAATGCACTATCATACATGGGTAAGATTGTAGGGTATATAGAATATGCAAAATTGTGGTATGTAGAGGTGGATGCAGCGGTTGTATTGGACAGAGGGTATTTATCTGACAGTCAAAGTGTATATGTTGGGACTACAAGGTTTTGGGATTGGGGTGGCTATGAGGGTGAAGGTGTTTATATTAAATAGAAGTTTGGCGAGTAAGTTTTTTAAAAAAGTGACAAAAAAGATGACAAAGCAATATTTGCAAGCAACAGTTTGTATATTGTACAATAATTATGAGCGGTAAAATAGCCGCAGAGGAGTAAAGGTTTTATGGAATTAGGTTTGATTATAGGTATTGTTGCCATAATTTTGTCCTCAGTGCTTATAATATTTGGCATGTTGGCGATTTTAGCAACAAGGCTAAAAAAATGTCCACCCGACAAAATTATGGTAGTATATGGCGGAGGTTCTAAAAACAATAAAGATGGCTCTCGCAAAACTGCCAAGTGCGTGCACGGTGGAGCTAGCTTTGTTTGGCCATTTTTTCAAGGGTACGGGTATTTAGATTTGAGGCCAATGACAATACGAGTAGACTTGATGGGTGCACTGTCCAAGCAAAATATAAGAGTGGATATCCCAAGCAACTTTACGCTAGGCATATCCACAGAGCCTGGTGTCATGCAAAATGCGGCCGAAAGGTTGAGAGGAATGAATACAGAACACATTCAAGATTTGGCACGAGATATAATATTTGGGCAATTGCGTTTGATTGTGTCTACTATGGACATAGAAGAAATCAATACAGATAGAGAAAAATTTTTGCAATCTATCAGTATAAATGTGGAAACTGAACTCAAAAAAGTTGGGTTGCGCCTGTTTAATGTAAACATCACAGACATTAATGATGGTTCGGGTTATATTGTAGCGTTGGGGCGTGAAGCTGCGGCTAAGGCAATCAATGAAGCCAATAAGTCCGTAGCGGAGGCTGTCAGAGATGGTGAGTCTGGTGTAGCCGCTGCTGACAAACAAAAGAGAATATCCATTTCATCTTCTAATGCTGATGCCGTAGATGGGGAAAACAGTGCAATGGCCAGAGTGTCACTATCAGATGCTACACGGCGTGAGGTTCAAGCAGAAGCAGAAAGGCGAGCTACCGTTGCCGAACTTATTGCGACAGCCAACGCCAAAAAAGATGCATATAAAGCTCAACAAGAGGCAGAGGAAGCTAGAGCTTTGAGAGAAAAGGCGACCATGGAAGCAGACATTTTGGTCAAACAAGAGATAGAAAAGCGCAGAGTTGAGTTGGAAGCAGAGGCGCAGGCAGAGAGTATTCGGAGAGTGGCAAAAGGTGAGGCAGATGCACTGTTTTTAAAAAAAAGTGCAGAGGCAAAAGGACTTTTAGAAATTTTGACAAAGCAAGCCGAGGGTTTTGATAAACTTGTAAAAGCAGGAGGAGGCAACAGCGATGACGCTGTCAAGTTGTTGCTTAGTGACAAAATAGAAGGATTAGTCGCATTGCAGGTAGAGGCTATCAAGAATATTAAAATAGATCAGGTCACTGTATGGGACAGTGGTCAAGCGGCAAATGGAGGTCACGCAACCGCCAATTTTTTGAGTGGAATGTTGAAGTCAGTGCCTCCATTGCAAGACATATTTAAAATGAGTGGAATGCAGCTACCTGAATATTTAGGTAAAGTTGTAGAAAAACCTCAACAAAATATGGATGCTACGGTTGAGTAAAAATAATTTAATTAGACCTATTACAAATTATTACAGATATTTTTTGTTCTATTTTATTTACAAATGTATTCTTTTGTAGTATAATTACCTCTATAAGGAGAGTTACACTTATAAATATGAATAGTAGAAATTATTTAAATAAGTATAGATTTGTTGCCTTTGTTTTGACTTTGACATTTTTATTGGTTTTAATTCTGCCAATGATTGCAAATAGTGGTCTGGCGTTTGGGCACGGATTTGTGGGTGATAATTCAGAAGAAGGTCAACAAAATTCCTCTATCTTGCGTTCTCGTGCTGCGTTGTCTGAAATGGGGTACAATCAAGATATTGGGCAGGTAAAGTGGGAACCTGAGTCCATAATGGGGCAAGGAAACTTTCCAAAAAATGGTCCACAAGACGGCAAGTTGGCATCTGGCGGTGTTTCAAATTTTGAGCAAATTGATCAGCAAGCTACCACAAAGTGGGCTAGACAGCATGTGGTGATAGGGGACAGACAGTCTGTTACAGTCAATTGGACCATTACCGCACCGCATCAATCTTTTGGTTTTAGGTATTTTTTAACAAAGCCTGATTGGGACGGACAAAGTTTGAATAGGTCAGACTTTGCTGGCATAGATGGTAAACCATTGAGTGTGGACAATGCTAGTATGTTTGGCAGATCAGACACGATATATGAATTGACTACTACTGCTGGTGCTCCTACACAACAAGAGCGTACACACAGGTTTGCATTGCCTACAAATCGTACGGGGTATAGCGTACTGTTGGCTGTTTGGGACATATCGGAGGAAGATAGGGCTTTTTATAATGTAATTGACTTGTATATTCATTCGTCACAAAGTGACCTAGAACAGTATAGACAAGACAATGCAGACAAGTTTACAACGGATTGGAATATAGAGAGTGGCGAAAGTGGAAGTGGCAATATAGATGGACAAAAACCTACTCCGCCGAGTGGCAATGAAAATGGCAGTTTGCAGGTACCGCAAGCCATTGTAAATAGTGATAGCAGTATAGTGAGATGGAATTCAGTAGAAGGAGCCACAAGTTATAATATTTGGTTTGAGGCGTCAGTGTACAACCAAACCAACAGGACATTCTCTCTTGTAAATGCAGAAAAACGACCGTACTATATAATGTTGCAGACCGTTAAAGGTAGTGAAGTTAGTCTTTGGTCTCCTTGGATAACGGTGAACGGGGGCATTTTGGGTGGCGATGATGGCAATACAGATGAAACAGAAAATGCGGAGTTGGGTTATGGTGGTTTGCCTATAAAATTGGAAACTCCTAGGCTATCCATGACAGGCAATTTTTTAACATGGCGTAGAATTTCCAAAGCGGACGGGTTTCACATCGTTCTCAATGGTACGCATTATGTGTTAGGTGACAAAAATGCATTGAGTTTTAGAGTGCCTAATGTTCCAGGTAGACATTCTGTTTTTATTAGAGCTTTTCAAAATGACAGTCAAGGTAAAGAAGTTGCAACGAGTGGATGGACGACTTGGACTAGGGAAGTGGGTGATTTTGACGGTTTTGTGCCCAAACTGGATATCCCAAAAATGACATTGAGAAATAATTCTAACGCCAACAGTCAAGCAAATGTAGATGGACAGCAGAGTGATTTTGTAGTTAACATAAATGGTAAGATTATGTTCTTTTCTGGCAATGGTATTTCACTGTCTGATTTAGGGTTAAAACAAAGTGATGTCAAGAGAGGCAGTACTACTTTGCTTGTACAGGCAGTAAATGGCGTAACAAGCAGTGATTGGTCCGAGCCACTTTACTTTGAGCAATTTCCACAATGGGCGGTGTTGCTGTTGGTTTTGTCTATAAGTTTGGTTATCATTGCAATTGGATTTTTTTTCATTGTATGTAAAGAGAGACAAAACTTGGCAAAGACTACAAAAGCAAAATAATAAAATAAATGCGTCCAGAATTGTGCAGAAATATTTTTATATGATTTTTGTTTGAGCTATTGATTTGTGGACATTGCAACAATAGATAGTAAGAAAATTTTTTAAAAAATCTAAGTTTATAATAATGGTTAAAATTTTAAAAAAAGTAGACAGCGTATTGTTGCATAAGTTTAGTTGTATTGGTTTGTTGAGTACCAGTATGCTACTAATACTGTTTATAAGTATTAAAGAAAATATTATTGATGACCCAAGTAGAACTTTGAGTAAAATAGGTTCTAAAAATAGGATTTGGTTTGGGACATGGGGAACAGTGACATCGCTATCATGTTTTTATTGTTTGAGAAGAATAGCAAATGACTTTTTGCCTGTCTACAAAAATAACATGATAAACAGAAATGTAGTTTTTATCAGTTCTGTTGAAAAGCTGGATAGAGAACAAAAGACTGTACTTAGGACAGTCTTTTTGGTGAGTAACTCAATTGGTTGCATAAGTGCAATCGTTGCAAGTTTAGTGTATGACCCAAATGGGTCCCCAAACATTACTGACTGGACAAGACACATTATTCATTGGGTTACTGCTCTGGTATTTGCTATATGCTGTTTTTGTAGTCTTTTTGGTATTGTCTGTCTTTCTGTTAAAAAAAATAAATACTTTAAGATACTACTCTTTGTGTTGGGATTTTTTGGTGTTGCAACTGCTTTTTTTATGGTAGATTTAAAGTCAACTGCCAGTTATTTGAGTTATTCTATCATGATACCAGCACAAGTCGTCACATTTTTGGTGCTCATAATAAAAAATAATTTTTGTCTTGACAATATTGAATTTAAAGAAGAAATTTTGGAGCAAAATTGTGAGATTTAGGTATACTAACTTATAAGTTATAATTTTTGCCATTGCAATTTGATAACGACAATACCACCGTTTGATATACTATTTGAGAAGCTTTTAACGCCAATTGATTGATGAAATTTAATCGTGTAGGTTTTTGTAGATTATCGTTATCTGTTACAATTGCAGTCAGTGCAACGGTACCAGTTAGAGGGAAGTTTTTACCTGTACCTGATCCTGGATATATGCCACCTTTTATCAGTTTAATTTTTCCAAAATCGTTTGCATTGCCAATCATGCTGTCTATTGCCAAGATAGGACAATTGTCGTGTTTTGCTTTTAGTATCTTGTATACAGAGGGTAGCATCTTTGCGTTGAGCGGAAAGTCTAAACATCCATATACAAATGTAGGGATATTCATAAGTTTTAAGTAATATCCAGTTAATGGACCAAAACAGTCAACAATATATTTGTCACTACCCATTGCCAAAATTATAGGAGGAGTGGAAATTATTGAGTTTAGTTTGTGAGTCATTATGGTTAGTTCTTGTTGCCAATTTAAGTTTGTCATAGTTGGAATTATGGTCAACAAAAGTAAAGTTTATAAATTTTTTTGTTATTTTTTTGCTATATGGAACAAACCGACAGAGTTAAACTACTTATAATAAAATATCAAGCTTCGTTTGAATTGTATTGCAAGCTTTTGCAGCAACACAATGTTTTGTATAATTTGACTTCTATAACGGAAAGAAATCAGATATTTTTAAAGCATTTTGAAGACAGTCTATTGGGAGAGAATTTGATTGCAGAAAATGCAAGTATTTTAGATATCGGGTGCGGTGCGGGTTTCCCTTCTATTCCAATTGCTTTGGTGCGAGAGGACTTGACAGCCACATTGCTTGATAGCGTAAACAAGAAAATTAGCTTTGTAAAACTAGTCATAGAACAGTTGGCTTTGTCTAGCAGAGTCAACGCACAACATATCAGAGTAGAAGACTGTAAGATGAGAGAAAGTTTTGACTGTGTTCTGACGCGAGCTGTTGCAAAGTTGAATACTCTTGTTGAGTTGAGTTTGCCTTTTGTTAAAGTCGGGGGGGTTATGCTGGCGTATAAGTCAAATGACATTGAATCCGAGCTTAAACAATCTATGCAAGCTATCAGTGAATTAGGTGGTCAATTAAAGAGTGTAGTACGCTGTCCGTTGCAAAGTGATATACAAAGGAAAATCGTTGTCATCCAAAAAATTGCAGTAAGCAATATAAAATATCCAAGAGGCAAAAACTTACCGCGGGTAAAACCTCTATAAGGCAGTTGTAAATCAATAGATTTGAGATACCTTTTATAAAGATTTGGACAGGAGAAATTTTATGCAAAAAAGTTTGGAAATAAACAAAACTTTTTTTAAACAAAGACAATATTGGCAAGAAATTGGAGTAAGCCTGCCTAAGTTTGAATATGAAGTTGTAAAACAAAACTCAATAAAAAATCCAACTTGGATTCACTTTGGTGTGGGAAATATTTTTAGAGGTTTTGTAGCGAGGTTGCAGCAAGATTTATTAAACCAACAAAAAGCGGACACAGGTATACTGGGAGTTTTGACATCGGACACATCAGCGATTGATTTTTTTAAAATTTATGACAATATTACATTGCTTGTTACACTAAATTTTGATGGAAGTGTTCAGAGAGAGTTGATTGCAAGTTTGACAAATATCTTTCATTATCAGTTGGATTATCAAAGGTTGATAGAAGTTTTTTTAAATCCTAGTTTGCAGATTGTCAGTTTTACCATAACAGAAAAAGGCTATAATCTATTTGATGAAAACGGTCAGTTACAACAGCAAGTAGCAAAAGATGTCAGCGGACATCCAGCAAAAGCAGAGCATACTTTGAGTGTAGTTACTGCACTTTTATTGCAACGCTATTTGCATGGACAACACCCAATCTCACTGCTCAGCCTTGACAATTGCAGTGACAATGGCGACAAGCTAAAGGTGTCAATTTTGACAATTGCAAATTTATGGATAAAAAAAGGTTTTGCGACAAAGGAGTTTGGACTTTATTTACAAGACATTGACAAAGTCAGCTACCCGCTCTCTATGATAGATAAAATAACGCCTAGTCCTTCGAAAGCTTTACAACAAGAGTTAAAAAGTTTGGACATTCAAAATATAAGTATTTTTGTTTCGTCAAGAAAAACATTAATGGCCCCATTTGTCAATGCAGAAAAAGCCGAGTATTTGTGTATAGAAGATAGTTTTGCAAACGGAAGACCAAAGCTAGAATTTGCAGGAGTGTATTTTGCAGATCGTAAAGTTGTCAAACAAGTAGAAAACATGAAAGTTACAACTTGCCTAAATCCACTGCACACTGCACTTGCGGTGTTCGGGTGTTTGTTTGGGTACAAGTCTATTGCAGAAGAAATGAAAGACCAAGAACTTGTAAAGCTGATAAAAAAAATTGGCTATGATGAAGGTTTAAAGGTCGTTGTTGACCCACAAATAATTGACCCAAAACAGTTTATAGATGAAGTTATAGAAAGACGATTGCCAAATCCATTTATTCCAGATACGCCTCAGCGAATAGCTATTGATACAAGTCAAAAAGTAGGTATAAGATTTGGAGAAACGATAAAGACATATATAAATAAAGAGCTGGACACAAAAATGCTTGTGGGTATTCCACTGACATTAGCCGGGTGGTTGAGGTACCTTTTGGGAGTTGATGATAACTTAGAAAAGATGATTTTAAGTCCAGATCCAATGTTGGATAAATTGACTGCACTTTTGAGTGAGATAAGACTGGGAGATAAAAAATTGAGTCGTAGGCAGTTGTTCGTCATATTGTCAAACAAGACAATATTTGGAGTCGATTTATATCAAGCAAATTTAGGAGAAAAAATTGAAGACTACTTTGAACAAATGATAGAAGGTAAAGGTGCAGTCAGAAGTACTTTGATAAAATATTTGAAAGGCTAAGTTGGTATACTAGTAAATATTTATATAAGGACAAAAGACTTTTTGGAGAGTAAAAGTATGAATATGACATTGAGATGGTTTGGCCCTAGTGATACAGTAAAACTATGGCAAATAAGGCAGATTCCTGGCGTTGTTGGTGTGGTAAGTACACTGTACGAAAAGCGCCCTGGTGAGGTTTGGGAAAAGAATGAAGTGTTGTCTTTGCAAGATACTATACAAAAATCTGACTTAAAATTGTCGGGTATAGAGTCCGTTAACATTCATGATTCTATAAAAGTTGGTGATTCTGATAGAGATGCATATATTGATAAGTACATCAAAACACTTCAAGTTTTAGGAGAATGTGGTATAGATTTGGTATGCTACAATTTTATGCCTGTGTTTGATTGGACGAGATCAGAACTTAAAAAAAAGCGCAGCGATGGGTCATACGTGCTATCTTACAGTCAGCAAGATATAGACAAGATAAATCCAGAGAACATATTTAATTCTATGAACCAAAAGTCGCAGGGACATATGTTGCCAGGTTGGGAGCCTGAACGCTTGTCGAAAATTAAAGATTTATTTGCTAAGTATGAACATGTTGATGAGCATAAACTGTTTGAAAACTTAGTTTACTTTTTAAAAGCTATTGGCGATGTATGCATTAAATATGACATAAAAATGGCAATTCATCCAGATGACCCTGCTTGGCCAGTTTTTGGACTCCCTAGAATAATGACTAACAAACAAAACTTGGTAAAACTTACTAAGTCTGTAAACAAGCGTTACAACGGGGTCACGCTGTGTACAGGTTCGTTGGGCTCTAACCCTAACAATGACATTGTAGATACAATACGCTGCTTGAAAGACAGGATACATTTTGCACATGTGCGCAACATAGTTCATTTTCAAGATGGAAATTTTGACGAAGCGGCTCATTTGTCATCAGATGGCTCTATGGATATGGTATCTATACTCAAAGCTTTTTTTGACATTGGTTTTGATGGGGTAATGCGTCCAGATCATGGCAGAATGATATGGGGAGAAAGGGCAATCCCTGGATATGGACTTTATGATAGAGCGCTCGGTGCAAGTTATATTGTGGGGATATGGGAAACTTTAAGTAAACTGGTTAAAAGAGCGTAAAAATTGTTAAAATGTATATTGAAAATAATTTTATTGAGTATACATAAAATGACTTTATTTTGCGTATTATCTTATTATGAAAAATATGCCGTTCCAAAATGTAAATCAACAATTAAACCAGCCTAACATAGCTTTGGTTTTGGGGGGAGGTGGGGCGAGAGGATTTGCACACATTGGTGCGTTGAGAGCTTTTGAAGAAGCAGGGATAGAGTTTGATTTTGTAGTAGGTACAAGTGTAGGCGCTTTTGTGGGTGCGTGCTATGCTGTCGGTACTAATACTAAAAGGTTGCTAGAACTTGCCGAAACTATAAATTTGCGAGAAATACACAATGGTTTTTGGCTGGTACCCAACAATGCAACTAGAATAGGAAATGTGCTGTCAAGATTTATTGGTGACCATGACATAGAAAATTTAAAAAGAAGATTTGTTGCAATAGCAACGGATATAAAAGTTGGGCGACAGCACATCATGGAGCGCGGTGACTTGGCGTCTGCAATATCAGCTAGCTGTTGTGTTCCTGTCGCATTTAGACCAGTCATTAGGGAGGGTTTTCATTTAGTTGATGGAGGTTTGTTAAATAATATTCCAGCAGACGTAGCAAAGATGATGGGTGCTACACATGTTGTGTCCATTGATATAAACCCTACGAGAGGTGGTGGGACGACAAGTTTAAAGACTTTCGAAGTTTTAAAAGCTACACTTTCTATTATTACATCAAACAGCAGTGTAGCAGGTTTATTGAAAAGTGACATCATTATAGAACCCGATCTTTCTAAGTATAGACCTACAAGTAAAGATGGATACTTAGATATGATTAGAATAGGATATGATGCGACAATTGAAAAAATAGATGACATTCTAAATTTGATAAAAAATACAAAATGACAGCGTTCAATAAAAGCAACTTTTGTTGTTTTTATTGAGTTTATCACTGAAAAAATAATTTGACATTATTTGTTAAGCGTGATATAATAGCCATAATGGGTAGCTATGATTTTAAAACCATAGAAAGCAAGTGGCAAGGCATATGGGAACAGCAAAAGTTGGGCGTGGTCAACAATAATTCTGGCAAAAAAAAACCATATTATGCACTTGTAGAGTTCCCATATCCTTCGGGTGATGGGTTGCATGTTGGACACATGCGTGCTTTTTGTGGATTAGAAGTTTTAACACGCATGCGTAGATTGCAAGGATACGATGTCCTGTTCCCAATAGGATGGGACGCTTTTGGTTTGCCGACAGAAAACTATGCAATAAAAACAGGAAAACATCCGCGGTCAGTTACCGATAAAAATATAGCAAACTTTAAACGACAAATAAAAGTAGCCGGATTTTGTTTTGATTGGAGTAGAGAAATTGACACTACTGCACCAGACTACTATAAGTGGACGCAGTGGATTTTTATAAAAATGTTTGAAAGGGGTTTGGCATATAAGTCAACTACTCTTGTCAACTATTGTGAGAACTGCAAAGTAGTATTGGCTAACGAAGACTGTCAAGGAGGAAAGTGCGATCGCTGTGGGAGATATACTACACAAAAAGAAAAATCAGTTTGGTTTTTAAAGATAAGAGAGTACGCAGATAAACTGTTGGAAGGATTAAATTGTGTAGATTTTAATGATAGAATTAAACAAGAACAGCGTAATTGGATAGGTAAAAGCGAGGGATTGCAATTGGATTTTACAGTACAAGATTGCAAATTGCCCATCTTTACCACAAGACCAGAAACTATATTCGGCGTCAGTTTTTGTGTAATAGCACCCGAACATCCATTGATAAAAAAACTAAGTGACAAAATAAAAAATATTGTACAAGTTGAAAAGTATATATTGGAGTGTAAGCAAAAGACTGAATTTGAAAGAGTGAGCAAAAGTCAAAAGACTGGTGTACTGCTGCAAGGTGTTTTTGCTTTCAATCCAATATCAAAAAAGAACATTCCAATTTTTGTAGCAGATTATTGCCTTTATTCTTTTGGTACAGGTGCTGTCATGGGCGTGCCTGCACACGACAGTCGAGATTGTCAGTTTGCAAAAATTTATAATTTGCCTGTCATCAAAGTTATTGAAGGTGATTTAGATGAGTGTTATGATGTCGATAACTGTTCAAAGCTAATCAATTCAGGTTTTTTAGATGGTTTAGATATACAAAAAGCCAAAGAAAAAATAACTCAATATTGCATAGAAAATGAATTGGGTATCACAAAAATAGATTACAAAATGAAAGATTGGGCATTCAATCGTCAACGCTATTGGGGAGAACCTATACCAATTGTAGAGTGTAATCAATGTGGATTTGTTGCATTGCCTGAAAGTCAACTGCCCCTCATTTTACCAGAGATGAAAAAATTTGAGCCCGGTATAGATGGACAGTCCCCGTTAAGTAGGCTTGATGACTGGGTTAATACCACTTGTCCAAAGTGTGGAAGGTGTGCAAAGAGAGAGACAGATACTATGCCGCAGTGGGCAGGTTCGTCTTGGTATTTTTTGCGCTTTATGTCCCCAAAATCAGGTGACAGTATTGTGGACAGTTCGGCATACAGCAAGTGGGGGCAAGTAGACTGGTACAATGGTGGAATGGAACACACGACTAGGCATTTGATATATAGTCGTTTTTACAATCATTTTTTATTTGATATTGGGATAGTAAAACACAAAGAGCCATATGCTAAACGCACATCACAAGGATTGATTTTAGGGCAAGACGGCGAGAAAATGTCAAAATCTCGGGGCAATGTAGTAAGTCCAGACGCCATAGTTGAGCAGTACGGAGCAGATGTATTGCGGTTGTATGTGATGTTTATAGGTGACTATGAAAAACCCGTTCCTTGGTCAAACAGTAGCATAGCAGGTTGTCAGAGATTTTTAAATAGAGTGTGGGGACTGAAAGAGCGTTTGGGCAAAGGCAGTGTGTATATTAATGAGATTATAGTAAAAGTTACCAAGGACATAGAAAGTTTAAAGTACAACACTGCAATTTCTAGTTTGATGACATTATGTAATGAGTCATACAACAAAGGTATCTCAAAAACACAGTATGCTGACATGTTAAAACTGATTTATCCTTTTGCACCACATATGACAGAGGAACTGTGGCAAATATGTGAGTTTGATGGCTTTTTAAATCAAAGCACTTGGCCAAAACCAAATCATAAAGAAAATGAGATTATTTTGATACAGATGCCTATTCAGATAAATGGAAAATTTAAAGGGACAGTACAGGTTTTGCGTGGCAGTACCCAACAGCAGGTAAAAAGTGCAGTATTTGATACAGCACTCAAAACGCAGCTACATTCTATAAAAAAAGAAGTATTTGTTATGGATAAAATTTACAATTTTATCGTGTAGAGTTGGGGTAAAAATCGATAAAAGATTAGGATATATTATGAAAATTTTAGCAAACATTGTGTGGTTTTTGGTAGTAGGGTGGGTACCTTGGCTTGTTTACGGTATTGCAGGTTTATTGTTGTGTATTAGTATAGTTGGCATGCCTTTTGGTTTGCAAGCTTTTAAATTTAGCAAGCTGTTAGCCGCACCATTTGGGAAAAAAGTAGAGCTAAATCCAAGCAAGCATTTAATATTAAATATAGTTTGGTTTATTTTGTTGGGTTGGTCTTTGGCTCTGTATGACTTTATTTGGGGTTGTATTTTAGTGGCAACTATTGTTTTTGTGCCAATTGGCCTGCAAATGTTTAAATTTGGCAAACTGGGAGCTTTCCCTTTTGGTGCAAAAGTCTGGTGAATTAAGTAGATAGTTTAAATGTTACTTGTTATTCAAAAATTGAAAAATGATAGTCAAAAATCAATTTGACGAGGAGTTTTTATGGCACTAATGAGAGTCATAGAGTGGTTGGACAAAGATAGAAATACCATTGTACACAAGATGGATTTTAGTCGCAATACCATCAACAAAGGTAGTGTGTTAACTGTAAGAGATGGTCAAGTGGCTATATTCGCTGACAGGGGTAAGATGGCCGATGTGTTTCTGCCCGGAAGTTATAAACTGGATACAAGCAGTATTCCAATATTGACAAAGTTATTGTCGTGGAAGTATGGTTTTGAGAAACCGTTCAAAAGTGATGTCTACTTTGTCAGAACAACACAGTTCATTGACCAAAAGTGGGGTACTACCAACCCGATTATTTTGCGTGATAAAGACTATGGAGTTATACGCGTGCGTGGTAGAGGTGCATTCAGTTTTAGGGTAGAAGATGCTTTTGTCTTTATGCAAGAGTTGAGTGGCACAGGGTCATCTTATAAAACAGATGATATTTCAGCATATTTGCGTAGTCTTATTTTGACAGACATAACACAGGTATTGGGACAAAACCAAATTCCAATTTTGGATATGGCAGCAAATTTGGGAGAAATTGCAAAAATGGTGATTGAGAGTTTGCAGCCCGACTTTAAAAGTAGAGGCATGCAACTTGTTGGGTTCAATATAGAAAACTTTACTCTTCCCCCAGAGCTAGAACAAATGCTAGATAAAAATACGAGTATGGGGATTATTAGAGGGAACATTGATGTCGTTCAGCAAATGGCGGCAGCGGATGCATTAAAAGCGGCGGCTTCCAATCCCGGTTCAGCTGGCGGAACAATGGGAGCAGGGTTAGGGGTAGGCATGGGTATGGGGCTTGGCAATATGTTTGGAAACATGATGACAGGAGCTAGTCAATCAAACACTCAAAGCTCTGCCGACAATAAAGTGGGCACAACAGTATGTCCAACTTGTAAGACAAGTATAAGATTGGATGCAAAGTTTTGTAGAGAGTGTGGCACTCCATGTTCACAGCAATGCCCCTCTTGTAAAGCTCTATTAAAAACGGATGCAAAATTTTGTCACAACTGTGGGCATAGCTTGCAAACAAAGTGTAATAAATGTGGAGCAGAAATGACAGCCGATGAAAAGTTTTGCAGAGAGTGCGGAACACCTAAGCAGTAACTTTATCGTAGTATAGATGAATATGACAAACTTTTGGACAATATTTAAGCTACTTTTTAGCAATGCTTTTAAGTGGAACAAGTCAAAAGGGAACGGGTTAAGGATAGCACTTATTACAGTGATTGCTGTGCTTAGTTGTCTCATGATTGTTGGCTTTACTGCACTGACTGCAAAGTTGATGCCTTTGATGGAGAAGCACAACTTGTTGACGCACGCATTGACTTATGCAGTATTTGTAACGATGTTTCTCGTTTTTTTGTTTGGTATTGTTCCTACTATAAGTTATATTTTTTTGAGCAAAGATACAGAATTCTTTGCATACATGCCCATTGGGCAGAACACTGTATTTTTAGCAAAACTGGCAATTATCTACCTTTTGCAGCTCTATTTGGCAGCCGTATTTATGTTGCCCATCATCATAACGACAGGTGTAGTATTGCACTTTGGCATCATTTTTTATCTCTGTATGACCTTAGTCCTTTTGGCATTGCCAGCATTACCACTGTTGTTCTTATCAATTTTAGCGCTACCTATAATGTCTGTAATAGCATTTTTAAAAAGGCGAGGGACTTTTACATCTATTGCACTGGTATTAGTTTTTGGAATAGTGTATGCACTGTATTTTCTGCTTATGAATAATTTGGGAAAAGGAGGAAATGCAGATCAAATTACCGATATTGACAGTTTATTCGTTAATTTTTTTAGTAGTGTGGAGGGGCTATTGACCTTATTAGGTCCATTAGTCAGTATGATAAGAGTTGCGCTAGGTGTCCAACAAACGATATTCGGTCAAATGCAAAGCTTTTGGGCAAGCACTGTTTTAAATTTAGGATTTTTTGTTATTTTCTTTTTCGTTGCATTCTTTGTAGTTTTAAAATTGAGCGGTATGATATACTACAAGGGGGCTTTGGCTCAGTTGGAAAGCATAAAAGGCAAGTCTAAATTGAATCAAAAGGACGAAATAAAAACAGTGTTTTGGACACTAGTAGGCAAAGAGTTTAAAGAAATGATACGCACGCCTGCTTTTGCATTCAGTTGTTTGGTTAGTACGGTCATGGCACCTATTGTTACAGCCATGTTGTCAGTGAATTTAAAATTGGATAAACTTAATTCTTTGACAGATTTGGGAGGATTGATGATTTTAATTCCATTAAGTGTGGTAACGATGTTGGGGGCTGGGTTTAATGTAGGGGCTTGCACAGCTATTTCACGGGAAGGTGATAAATTTTATCATATGAAAATTATACCCGTTGACTATCGCTTGCAAGTTAAAGCAAAACTGTATGTTTATAAGATTATCAGCTTAATTTCCATTGTGCTATCTTTGACGGTATACGCAGCGTTTTCAAATGCAGTCACATTTGCACTCTTGGCTTTCATTTTTATGTGTATGTATTCATTTGCATTTACAAACTTTGTAGCACTATTTGACTTATCAAAGCCAAAACTAAAATGGACGACGCCAAACGAAGTAATAAAGAGAAATTTGAATGTTCAGTTGCCTAGTTTTATCAACATATTGGTTACTGTAGTCATTTTTGGTCTAGCTTCGTCTTGGGTATTGTTGGGTGCATTGGGTTTAAAATTGCATAATACGGTTATAGAAGTTGTCATGTGGGCTATCCTGTACTTGATATCTGCGACGCTTTGGATAATATTTAGCTACATTTTAAAAATAAAAACAGACAAATTTATCAATAGGATTGAAGTATAATGCGCAAATTTTTATGTATTATCTAAAGTTATGGAGTTTCAATGAAAGAAATTTTTGAAAAGAATAAGTTAATAATCACATTGTTTTTTGTATTTTTATTTTTGAGCATTGTTTTTTTGGTGTTGTATATCACTGGTGTTATGGGTGAAGACATTCTGATAAGTCGAAACATCTATGATGCTAGTTTGCCAAAAGCTATCAAAGCCATTTTAATTTTTTTTCACGACGAATTTATTTACATTGTTTGCATTCCACTTTCTTTAATATGGCTAGTGTTTGAGCTGTATTGCCAGTATTGTTTAAAAAAACACATTGCTAGACTGGCACTTTTATTTATTTTAAGCGTAAGTGTAGCTGCGATATTCGCACTGTTGACAAAAAAAATCTTTGGTCGCCAAAGGCCACAGTGGTCTTCTATTCCAGATGATTACAATAGTTTTCCCAGTGGCTCAACAATAATGACTGGTACAATTTTTTTGTTTTTTGCAGTCATTGCTTTTAAAAATAGATGGCGTATAGTAGGGATAGTATTGCTTTTTGTTCCCATTATTTGGGGGATAGGTAGAATTTGGATTGGGGAGCATTATTTATTTGATGTAATCGCTGCGTGGTTGTTTGTCCCCGTTGTTTTATCTGCAGTATATTTGACATTTTTGTTTTGTGAAAAGTTTATTGTAAAAGTGGACAAGCTGCGTAAATTTATATATGGGGAAGAAAGATTGGATACACAGTATATTCATGAGTAGATTAAGAATTAAAAAATGACAGTAGAGCAAAGATATAAATATTGGTGTGACAATGTAGCTGATCCTACTCTATCTTTACAGTTGTCAGCGTTAAAAAATGATCCAAGTGCAATGGAAGATTGTTTTTTTTGTGATTTGGAATTTGGCACCGCAGGATTGAGGGCTAAGATGGGTGTGGGTAGTAGTCGCATAAACTTGTATACCATAAGGCGTGCTACAAAGGGAGTAGCCGATTTTTTGATGCAAACTCAAACTGTCAAATGCAC
>JAITUJ010000087.1 GCA_031286385.1 Clostridiales bacterium
TTGGCCAAAAAGTCAGCTGCTGACATGGCAGAACGCATGGCCTCTAAGCCTACTGTCACCGCTTCATTATCTGTCATTGCACCTATGTGTTCTAGCAATGATTCTATCCCTGCCCTCACTCCATTGGCAGCAAACTCGTCGGCCACTCCCATAGCGTTCCGTACAGTTTCTAACCCTATCGTCACCGCTTCATTGTCTGTCATTGCACCTATATGTTCTAGCAATGAGTCTATCCCGGCTCTCACTCCATTGGCGGCAAACTCATCGGCCACTCCCATAGCCGTGCGTGCAATTTCCATCGCTTTGGCGGCATTGCTATTCTCCCACATCGCTGAACTGTATCTTGACAGTGACTCTGCCATCTGACCAAATGACAGCGTACTCATACTGCTTGCACTCTTTATAATATCCGTTGTCTTAGCAACTGCACTCTGTATACTTTGCAATGCTCCTTTTGCTTTGTCAGCATTGGGTATTATCTCTAATATCTGCTCCATTAAATCTCCTCATTTTTTGATTTACTTGTCAGCCTTTTGCTATTTTACATCAGCGACTCTACTGGCTTTATTGCATACTTTCTAACGCCATTATTTTTGCTATACTTTTTAGCCCATCTTCAAATGACTGTTTGCAATTTTGTTTGAACAATCTTTGAATAATACTATTTGGACTATGGGCTCTCTTGCCTCCATTGATATAATAAGCACAGTAGTATCCTGTAATAATTGCGTTGGCTGTGTCTTGTCTTTGTTTTTCTTGGTATGCTAATATACATGCGTTGTACTCCCATAATTCTAAGTCCCATATTTCATTGGGCTTTAATCCTGACAACAGACCTATCTTGATTATCTCAAACCAGTCATATCTGATATTGCTCTCCTTAGCGATATACACTACCTTGGTTGAGTTTGCAATTGGCTGTTGCGTTGCAACTTTTTTCCCAGCTTTTCTTGCACCTCTTGTTCGCTTAGCCCAGAAAACTGCATTGCAAATATATACTGCTCTAAATACTCCATCAAGTCACCTATTCCAACATAGTTATCACATAATTCAGCAAACGCCTCCTCAGTAATGTCATTTGCTCTTTTGACTCCAATATAAAGTAACTTTATTTGCTCCTCTATCTTCATAGCAGTAATCCCACTAATTACATCAAAAAAAGACTTGTTAAATATATTTTCTATGTCTCGTACTGTGCCTAATGTAGTCTTAACTTCATAACTTTTATCTAATTTTATATTCATAACTTTTCTCCTTTGGGGTTATGCCCATAATTCAAGAATATCTGACTCTTCTCACTTCAAAGTCAAAGACCAGTTGACTAGGAATTATAAGCCCACGCTATACCTAGTCACTGTCCTTGTCATCTTGCTAGTTTTGATTACCAATAACTATTCTTTACCTGGAAATTTCAATTCACCTACACCTACAATGGATATAGAAATATTCCCTTTGTCTTCTGCGGACAAATCTACATTCAATGACTCTATTAATCCGTCGCCACTAAATTTGATAGGATTGTCCTCATTACTGTCTAGATAAAACTCACATTCTACTTGTGCGCCTTTATGCATTGCTGTAAAAAGCGCCTCATGACTCTTACCCTCATGACCAAACACCACTGTACCATCTGCACTAGCTGTCCAATTGCCTTGCCCTGTCCTCTTCTCTTTATACCTCTCACCCAATTTAGACACTTCTATGACTTCCATAGAGTCTTCTACGCTCCAATTACTGATATAGGCTACTTCACTGTCGCCTACTTTTACTTTCCCTGTTACACCTGTATACATTGCAACTCCTCCTCATAATACTTTGTTTTTGTATTTGCCGTCTACTTCAAGAGTTTTTAAAAATATTTTCTATGCCACCTAAAAATCTTAAACTTTTGTTTGTAAAAACATTTGGCTCATTTATATCTAAAATAATCCCTCTATCTATAGGACAAAATATGACCAATATGCAAGGCATTTTCTAAAAATTTCTTTCAGTTTCTCTTAAAATATTTCCTAAGCTTCTTTAAAATAACTTGAATCCTTTGTTCTACTGCTTGCCGGCTAACCCCAAAATACTCGGCTATGTCCGCACTCTTCATCTCTTGTGATAGTCTTATTGTCTTTTGTTGTTCAGGTGTCAATTTTTTTATGGCAGCTTGCAATTTATTTAATAACATTTCTTTTTCTTGAATTTCTATTTCATTAAGTATCAAATACTCTGGATTATAGTCGTTGCTCTCATGGACGACTATTTCTTCCAAACAATCATCTTGCATACAATATCTTTTAGCTTGCTGTCTTTGAACATCATATTCTCTATCCATTTTAGTAATCTCTTCTGATACTTCTTTTGTGACTTGAACTTCAATGTTGACTTTGCCATTAAAATATTTTCTTTTAACCATACAGCTCCTCCCAATATTAACTAAATTCAAATTCAAATTTTGTTTTAAAATTTTCACTTCCATCAAATCCTGTTTTACTTTGAACTATAAATCCCGTAGTGATTATGTCTGTAATTTTTAAATCAAATTTCAACAAGTACGCATACCTATTTTTGTGCTCGTATATATCCAACTTCCCCTCACTGTCAAGTATGACTATATAGTTATCTAATTGTCCTACACTCACAATGTCAACTGCATATTCTCTTTTAAAGACACTCTCAAATGTATCATCAAACCTATTGTACAAAAATACTTGCATATCATTTGTAGCTTTATTTTGAGTAACTACAAAACAGCCACATAGAAAAACTGTACAATTGTCAAAGTTGGTATTTTTTACTTCTAATCTATTTATTGTGTTATACTGACTACCTTGATTATATAAGAATAGACCAAAATAATTATGAAATAATTGCTTGTCACCGATTGCATTTTTTATGGCGTTACCCATTTCAGCATGAAACCCATCGCCTCGCAAAGCATAAAATACATCACATTGTTCGTCGCTAACAAAAACAGTATGGGCGTCTTGTCTAAATAGGCGTGTGCAATCACTATATGTTTGACCTCTCTGTAAAAAATTTTGCTCTATGTTATAGTTAAAAACTACCGCGGATTGTTCTTGAATACAAACGACAACTACTCCATTACTATAATCCATTACTACTGCAAAATCTTGAACATCTGGTATACTATATTTTGTTTTTGACCATACACCATTTGATTTGTGATAAATAGTAAAAGTATTATCGGCATACAAAAACAAACATCCATTACTACTGACATCAACGATAAAATTTTCATTGACAATAGTCAGTAAGCAATTCAACTGCCCAGATGATGACTTTGCAAATAACTTTATTTGACTCTCATTTTTTGCTCCCAGATACATTGATTGTGGGCAGGAAAAAAGCTGATAATTACCCTCTAAATCAAACATCGCAATGTCATCATGGACATTCTGCACAGCATAGTCATACCTCAAATACTCATAAAAAACAAAATTACTGCCGTTTATACCAATGTTTATTTCTGAATCTTTATAATTTTGTATAGCTATTACACCATTTGTTACACTGTCTTGTGGCAAATTGACATTGACCAACTTGTGTACAAGCTTTCTAAAAACGGGACTTTTACCATTACAAAGAATCAATTCCAATACTTCACTGTTTTGTATAGTAGCTTCAAAAAATATACTGTTTTTTAAAGCACCTTGTTTGACATTTGCAAATGCAACATTTTTTTGCTCAATACGATACAGGCATTGGTCAGCATCAGTATTGTCACCCAAAGCAATTGCCCAATTTTTGCCCATTGGAATCAATCCTAAAAATGCCTTAACCAACATATTTTCGCCCGCACAAAAAGCACCTTCTCCATTTGCATTCAAGATTACACTACCGGCAATTGTTATTGCGTCTGCTCGTTCTTTTATTAATGGGTCTTCTAAATCAATGCGATTAAAAACATACTCAAAACTTTGGTCAGCACAAAAACCAAATGCTACAATATTCAAACGAGTATCCATGTCCAATACAGCTCCTGCACACATGTACATTTGTCCACACGCACTGTTTGTATTGCTTTCCAAAATGTTAGACTTTAAATAAATGCATTCATCATTGTCCAGTATAATGTATAAAAAATTTGCATATGGTTTGTCGCTAAGAAAAAGATTTGACAAATTCTCTGTGATAGTAGCATTGTATTGCAACATCTTGTCTTTATTTTTTTCTAATTTAAAATTACTTAATAAATCCATTTTTGTACCTTTAAAAAAATTTAATATCCAAAGTTAACCTTAGTATTCAATGTTAATGCTGTCGTAAATTTATCTTTTAAACTTACCATATTCCAAAGGGTAGAATTGTTATCTATACATAGAGTGAGCATAGGGTGTGGAGCTTTCTTAACCCATTTTACATCTTTGACTCTATCAATATCAAACTTATCGTTGGACACAAGTACATTCTCTCTGATAATTCCCACATGTAGTGATTTGTTTGATAACATAGCTATGGCTAGCCCGCTATCAAAGTGAGTCAATGTAACACTATCTATACCATTTGCTAAAAAAGAAATTGCCTTTGTGTTCAAATTTTTATCCAAATTTAACAGCCAAAGGCATCTTTGCATGTCAACTATTGCTAAAAAAAACTCATCCTTTAAGGCTAGGACATCAGCACAAGTACCCGGCATTAGGACAAAAGGCTGATAAATACTATCATCAATTATGAGTGTTATGTTGACATTACCCCCTTCTACCACCACTCCCAATCCCACCTTATTATAATAATCAAAGTTGAATACAGAGGCACTGTCCGCCATAATGTTATCCCCTGTCAAAAATAGCTGATAACTTTCAATATGCCCACTTCCGCACAGTAAAATGGTATTCTCCACTCCGGTCGCAATATTTACAGAAGCAAAAGATATACCATTGTCATGTTCACCTATGATTGCAGTCAAACCATTTATCAACAATTGTACGCTTTCATCACATTTGTACTTAAAAATAATGCTTAACTTACTCTGCCTCAACATTACTTTACCTATCAAAATTATCCTATTATCTAAGCTTACATTTGGTCTGCCTGACAATACTACGCTGTTACTCTGTTGTGGCTTAAACTGTTTGTTTAATCTAGCCTCTATATCATCCAAACGCATCATTGCATTTTTGCCATAGTCTGTTTTATGGTCTTTAAAAAACATATAAATCCTCTTTATTTTCTATGCAGCTTGTATTTTTGCAAACTTTAAATATTTGTTGTAAATAAAAGTGATTTTTCTATAAGTATTCAAAAACACCTTACTAGTAAATCCCAGATCAACCAAAATTTTGCCAATTTTGGCGTATAATTTTTCAATGCGTTTTACAACTGTGTTCCGACTACACTGCCATTCTGTTCTCAAAGATTCAATTGTACAGTTATTTACCAAACAATCTACCAATTGCAATTCCATTTTATCAAGAGCTACCAATATACTCTCATTTAACATCTTTAAACAAAGCAAATTTTGTTTTCTATTTAACAGTGAAATCACTTTATCAATTGACTTGTGTGCGTTGCTTGACAAAGCGGAAAGTGCGATAGCCTCTATATAACGGTCAATTGTCAAACAAGCTTCTTCAACCACGCCTTTACTGCTCAAAATTACTTTAATCCAATTTTTCATTTTAACCCCTTACGACAAAGTCGCATTTAAACTTATATTACTATTATATCAAAATAATAGTGTCATCTATGTGACACTATATAGTAAAATACCATAAAATTAAACAGAATAGTATTTGATTCGATACTACTCTGTTTAAAAATAAATTATAAAATAAAATTTAGGTCAATCATTCTATCCAAGCGTTCGTGAGCTTTCTCTCTCAATAGATTATTTTCTTGTTTTAATAAACGCAAATTGTTTAGCTCTATCTCCTTTATCAATGCAGATGCTCTGTCCACATGAGTTTGTCTCAACAACTGCAAAGTCCTAAAATCAAGTTTGTCATACGGCACGATTACACAAAGCGTATCTCCCTTTTGATTGTCACTGTGAATTTCAAATCTTTTCAGTTTATTATTTCTCATAATAAAATAACTCTTGTCAATTTCTTTTATCCTGTTGACAATATCATACAAATCTCCCGTTAGCCGTATTTTGTACATATATTCCCCCAATATATTATGGTAAATTTCATTTTTTTTGCGGATTCGTATCAATTGCTATGCTCGCTTGACCATTTGGCTTTTCACAGACCAAATCACAGTATTTTACTAGCGTAGCGCTAAAAGTTGGTTTGCCTTGCATTTGACGCAATACTCTGCCATTTTCATTTTCTATAAACTGCCAATCACACAGTTGATGCATTTTAAATGACTTGGAATTCAAAAAATACATCTTACTATCTTGCATAAAACGCTCTGCCACAATAGGTATACCATTAAAACTAATCGTCTTATACCCTCCTGCCAACTGCATAATATCCACATTTCTTTTATAAGTTGACAAATACTCTTGATATGCCAATTTTACATTTTGCGCACAAGTGATGTAGTCAATTGTAGAACTAGTGAAAGCTTCCACATGATCAATTGCTGAACTAAATACTATGTCGCTTACAGGCTTCATATAGTCATCAATATACGGTCTCAATACCTTGTGCACTCTTCTATCTAGACCATAAAGTGGTTTATCTATATTAAAAATTGCACCCAACCCAGTAATTTCTTTATCCTTGCTACCTTGTACAAATAAACTGTAAGTAGAATCCATATCACTATCAATATCAAGTACTACTCTTTGAATTTCACCGTACCTATCAATGGACAGCAATCTCACATTTATTTTTGCCGGAACGCTAGGATTGCTGATATCGTACATATCCACCAACATACCTTCTGTCAAGTTGTTTGCAACACCCAAAGTATTAAAAGTGCCAGTAGGATTAGAATTTTGCATTACATTGACTAAAAAGCCCGAACCATCTCCAAACAACATTCTACTTAAATTAAACCGACTGGATTCCAAAAGACCTTCTAAACTTTCGTTTAATAAATTGGTAAAAGCACCTTTTGCTTCTGACCCTGCTCGTATTGATTTATCACTAATCTCAATTTGTCCATATAAATTTTTTAATGAAATGACAAATTGAAGATAACTTGATGGCACAGGATTGGGCAAATCTCCCGCTTCATCGCCTGCGCCCACTCCTCCGTCAAGTAAAGTTCGTACAGCTCTCCTTATCTCTTTTCCACTGACATCTACACTAGTTTTTTCTATCATTGATAAAAGTGGATTAACCTTGGTGTTTAATAAATCCGTTATTGCTCCCAAATATACTGTTTTTAGTGCATTTTCTGCACTATTAATGGTTATCATATTTTCTCCTTTAAGAATTTCTCACACACAATTACCCAACATGCATGCTATACTCATTATAGCAAAGAAACAGTGCCAACATTGTGACACTGTTTATATATTTATTAAGAAACTTTTTTAAAATTATCTATGGGTCAACATCTTTATAAAACTTTATACATATATATTATACATATATATCAAAATGATGATTGCTGTAAAAATGCATAATTATTGCCATATCCTTTATGATTGCAGCCATTGCAGCTTTTATTTTGAGTATTGATGAAAATATAGCAAAAAATAAACACACTAAATCAAAGAAAAATACAATGATTTAATATTTTACAAAATCAAAATTCTATATATAAAAAAACACCTCATTGTTTTGCAATGAGGTGAAAATATTTGATTGACAAATTTTTTATAGTCCTACGGTCATGGATGATGACCAAACACTCGTATCTCCTTTATTGTTGTACGCTCTCGCTTTTACAGTATATGATCCATGAGTAGCAGGAGCCCACACACTTTCTGACGTTTTATGAATGGTTCCATTTGCATCAATTTCATAGCCGTCAGCATCCGGATTTTTATTCCAAGATAGACATTGATATCCAGTATTGCTTACAGAAACACACAAGACTGGTGGTTTCAAGCTACCCTCACCAGAGTCAGCAACGGTAATTTCAGACCAGTCCCCTGTGCCATTACTGTTTTTAGCTCTGACTTTTACTGTATTTGTACCGCTAAGTTTATCTGCCCAGTATATGATATGAGGGTCATTTGTGACCACTGTATTTCCATTTACAGATACTTCATACCCAGTAGCACCCGCAACGCTAGACCACTTAACACATTTATATGAGAACCAAATATTACTTCCCAAGCAATCGTAATCCAACCTTAAACTAGGTTTGTTTAAACTAGATGGCTGTGTGCCTACTACTACGGTAACCTCGTCAGACTCCATAGAAAGTTGTTTGTATTTTGAGCTGTATACTCTCAAACTAAAAGTGTATGTGCCTTCGCCATGAGAAGATATATCATAAGAAGTTGGTCCATCAACTTTTATTAGTTTTCTATTTACAAACACCTCATAGTATGATGCCCCTTCTATGGGTTCCCAAGACACTTTGGAACCTGAAACGGTAACTTTGGGCTGCATGATATTTACAGTGGGTCTGCAAGTATTGGACCAACCAGATATTTCATTTCCTTTTCGTGCACGCACTTTGACAAACCTTGTGCCAGGTCCTGATTTTTCTAATTCTGAATACTCGTAGTTTACATGACTTTGAGTGTTAATGTCTTCGTCTACATACACATCATAGGCAGTAGCTCCACTGACGGGGTCCCAGTTTACTTTACCGTTCAAAAATAGAATATGTGGAGCACTTAAAGAACCAGAATTTGTACCACCTCCGGAATTATCTTCCCCTTCTTTGGCATATGTTATGGTATTTGACCAATCTCCTGGTGTTATGCCGTTTAACGCTCTCACTTTTACGACATGGGTGCCTGGATTTTGTAACAAAATTTGAGTGAAAACTTGTGCTATTTGACCACCGTTTATGTCAACTTCGTACCCTGTAGCATTGGCAACTGCTTGCCATGAAACCAAGTTTGCATTGATAACTATATACGGTGTGCCTATTCCTTGATTTCCGCCATCCGGTCCAGATTTTGGTTCTTGAAAAAAATTAAATGGCTCTGACCAAAACGAATTGGTATAATCTTGACCATTTCCAAGTGCTTGAACAGTCACTGTATGCAAGCCTTCGGAAAGGTGACTTAAATCAAAGTCAGTGGTAAAAACCTGTGCATTATCAAAGCCATCTACTCTAATACTATATCCCTCTGCATGTGGAACTGAATCCCATTTGACATGCGAGTTTGCGCCTTCCTTTAAATCAGAAGAATCCAGTGTAGGCTTAGTAGGATCTTCCGTATCCTTATAAGTCATGGTCACAGGTTTTGATAAGTTTCCACTTGACATGCCTTTATTGTCAACCGCAACAATACTGAAAGTATAATTTTTTCCACTACTCATATTGTTAAGTATCAATTTATTTGCACCCGTTGAAGTAAAGAAGTCTTTACTGTCACCCACATATACGCGATACCCGTTGGAATCCCTCACATCATCCCACTTTAAGATATTGCCATCTGCACGCACGTTTTGCGGTGCGATCAAACCATTCGCGCCACCACCGTTTTTTTGCGTTAACAAAAAAATTGTCGCTATTGCTAAAACTATCAGTGTCAACAAAGCAATACTAATGATAGCACTCGAAGATTTTTTCATGTGTCTACTATTCTGCATTTTGCCTCCTAAGCTAAAATATTTTATTTGTAAACTTAGTGTATGCATTTTTATAAAAAATATTTAAATTAAAAATATTTTTTATAATTTTATATTTTTTTAATTATATTTAATACAACAAAAAAAGTAGTACTTTATACTACTTAAATTCTATTGTGAGCAAAGACATCTTACGATTCACCTTGCTCCAATTTTGCAGTTTGCTCTGCTAGTGCCAATGCCTGCAATATCTTTTCTATGTTGCCATTTATAAAGTCTTCCAGTGAGTAAAGCGTCATGTTTATTCTATGATCTGTCACTCGACCTTGACTGTAATTGTATGTTCTTATGCGTTCTGACCTGTCCCCTGTACCTACCATAGCTTTTCTATTACTAGCATATTCTCTTTCAGCTTGGTTTTTATAAAAATCATATAACTTCGTTTTTAGTGTGCGCATGGCCTTGTCACGATTTTTTATCTGTGATTTTTCATCTTGACACTGCACCACTATACCCGTGGGAATGTGTGTAATGCGAATAGCACTCTCTGTCTTGTTGACATGTTGTCCCCCTGCACCACCACTTCTATAAGTATCTATTCTCAAATCTTTTTCTAAAACTTCCACTTCTACTTCTTCGGCTTCTGGTAAAACAGCTACCGTTACAGTAGAAGTGTGTACTCTTCCCTGAGTTTCTGTCGCGGGTACTCTCTGTACCCTATGAACGCCACTTTCATATTTCAATGTGCCGTATACGCCGTTACCCTTGATACTAAAAATAGCTTCTTTTATGCCGCCAATTCCTGTGTCACTGATATCTATATCTTCTATCTTCCAGTGCTTTGAATCTGCAAACATTTTATACATTCTCATCAGTACAGAAGCAAATAAAGCTGCCTCTTCACCACCTGCTCCCGCTCTTATTTCTATTATAGTATTTTTATTATCGTCAGGGTCAGTAGGGAGCAAAAGTATTTTTAACTGCTGTTCAAGCTCAATCAGCTTTTGTGTATTTTGTAAAAGCTCCATGTTGGCAATTTCTGCAAGCTCTGCATCACTGTCATTTAAAAAAGCTTTTGCATCTTGACAATTTGCCAAAGCATTTAAATACATATCAAATATTTCCACAATAGGCTGCAAGTTGGCTTGTTCTTTTACAATTTCTGTCCAGCTCTGTGTACCAATAATATTTGAATCAATCGCTTTTTTACTAAGCTCTAAATACTTATCTTTAATAGATTGTAATTTTATTATATTCATATGCACTTGCAATACTTTGCTCAACTGTATAATTATCTCACTGTCGCACTTACCACCCTATCCAAATTGCTAAAATCTTTTTTAATTACACAATTACAAAAACCTTGTTCTTCTAAAATTTGTGAAACTGCCTGACCCTGTGTGTAACCAATCTCCAAAAAGATACTACCATTTTTCTGCAAAAAATACTTTGCATTTTCTGCAATGTTTCTGTAAAATTTCAAGCCATCAATCCCGCCACTTAGTGCAATCAAAGGCTGTGCCTTAACTTCAACAGATAACTCATTCAATTCACTGTCAGAAACATAAGGTGGATTGCTGACTATTATGTCAAAACTAAGTCCTTTAAGATTGTCAAACATATCCGATTCTACAATACTCCAATTGCATTTATCACCTATCAAATTTGTCATGTTCTGTCTTGCTACATTCAAAGCCAAACCATCTGTGTCTGACAAAATCAAATCCACTTCGTTGCAATTTGACGCAATGGCAGCAGCAATACAGCCACTGCCTGTACATAAATCTAGAACCTTTGCACACTTAACACTCTTGATTGCATCAATATGTTTCAAAACACTTTCCACTAAAAGCTCTGTTTCCATTTTTGGGATCAGTACATTTTTGTCCACTTTTACATTTAACCCATAAAAGTTAGAGAATCCCAGAATATAGTCAAGTGGTATATGCTGCCTTCGTTTTTCTGCTATTTCCAAAATCTAACATAACTCATTATTTTTGAGTACACGAAAAATGTCTAAATTGCTCCTTGAACAATTTAAGCAATGACAAACTATCCAATAAGGTTCGGCGTCGTCTGCATCTGTATTTTTCAACAGTTCAGATAGTTTTGCCAATATATCGCCTATCTTGACTACTCTCAAACAAAACCTCTCAAACTTTTATAAATTATTTCTTTGCCGCAACTTTGGATTTAAATTTTTCTATTCTGCCGCCTGACTCCATATTTTTTTGTTTGCCTGTGTAAAACGGGTGACAAGCACTGCAAACGTCTAACTTCAATGCATCTACATTTTTGACGCTACCTGTTAAAAATGATGCACCACAGGCACATGACGCTACAACTTCTTTGTAATTTGGGTGTATTTTTTCTTTCATAAATTTTCTCCTATAAAGCCATAAATAGTATAACAAATCGTGCTAAAAATGTCAACTAAAAAATTTTTTAGTTTAGCAAAATTTTTTTGCCAAACGCTTGCCAAAAATGCAAAAATATGGTATCATAAGTGCGTTACCCATTTTAGAGAGTACAGTATTTTATGAACAAAAACTCTACCAGAAAAAATAATATAGTGAGTGGTCTACCAGGACAGTACTCTAATTCGTTAAAGTTTTTAGACCAAATGTACGATGAGCCTATTTATATCAACTCAGTCAAAAAAAGCAGTACAGTCACAGCGACAGCAAGAAAAAAAACTGTCCAACAAAAAAAGGATAAGTATAACTTAAACAAATTAAAAACTATCATCAATCCTTTTACTTTTAAAATCATAGCGTTGTACTGTATATTTGGTATTGTAGCATCCATTGTTTTGGGTTTTGTGTTGATTGCTATCTTTGCTGGGAAACAAGACTTTAATATTTTTGCGATTATAAAAGAAGTATTTAGCTTTAATACATCTAGTTTTGTACAAAAGTTTTTTAGTGCAATTTTAAATTGACACGGTTTTTGATTACATTTTTGTTGACAGTTTGTTTAATACATAAATAGATAGGATGACAACTGCTATGCCTTGCGATGCACTACACTACTATTACCTTGTAAAAGAGTTTAATCTATTACTATGCAGAGGTAAAATTGAAAAGGTTCAATGTCTCAATGACTATGATATTGTGTTGCACATAAGAGCAAGCAACAAAAACTATCCATTGCTACTGTCAGGCAGTCCAAATCAAAGTTGCATGTACTTGACAGAGCAGAAGTTTGAAAGCCAAAAAGTAGCAACTGCATTTTGTTTGAATCTAAAAAAAAATATCACAAACTCAGTAATTGTTAAGTTTGACACAGTCCCATATGAGCGAATAATTGAAATTCACTTTGAACACATTGATGAATTTGGTACAAAAAATGAATTTGTTTTAGTTGCAGAATTGATGGGAAGGCGATCCAATATAATATTGATTACAAAGCAAACAGGTAAAATTTGTGAATGTATGTTTAAAGCAAGCATAGACATTGCCCCAAAGCGTCCCATATTACCTGGAATGTCTTACTCGTTGCCCCTTGCCCCAAATTACGAAATTTTGCAACGAATAAAAAAACAGTTTGAAATGTGTGAAAAGATTCCATATTCCCCATCTGTCGCAATAAAAGACAATGTGTCCATTGACTTTTTTATCAATAAGTCGTTGATGGAAAACCAAATGAATTTTGACATTTTAAACTTTAAAACACTCAATCAAGCTGTATGTTTTCACTATAAAAGTCAATCTGAATATAAGGCTTTTTCATCGTTAAAATACAAGCTTGCAACAGCGATAAACAATGCACAAAAAAAACTGGCAAAAAAACAGTGGATATTGCTCAAATCTCGACAACAGTCAAGTGACTTTGCAAATTTTCAATTATTGGGTGAGTTATTAACTGCAAATATGTATTTAGCAAAGTATGGAGATAAAAGTGTCACAGTGACAAATTATTATGACGAAACGGATGTCACGATAATATTGGATGTAAAAAAAAATCCAGCACAAAATGCACAGCACTACTTTAAGCAGTACAGCAAAAAATTGAAAACATATGACATGACAGGTACACAGCTGACACAAGTAGAAGATGATTTGCAATACTTTCAGTCAATACAAGCACTGATAGAAGCTGCAAGTGATATGCAATCTTTAATGGATATAAAACAAGAGATGGCAAAAGCGTCAATCTATTTAAAAAAAGAAAATGAAAACCATAAAAATGAACCACAGATGAGCAAGCCAAGACACTATGAAATTGATGGCTTTGATGTATTCTTAGGAAAAAATAACATACAAAATGACCAATTGATAAAAAACTCAAAGTCATCTGACATATGGCTACACCAACAAAATGCACACGGTTGTCACGCTATAATATCAACTCACTCAAAATTGCCAAGCTTGCAAACTATAACAAAAGTAGCAGAAATTGTCGCCTTTTTTAGCAAGTCAAAACAAACAGACAAAGTATTTGTAGACTATACACAAATAAAAAATGTCACCAAACGCAAGGGTGCAAAACCGGGTTTTGTATTGTACAAAAACCAAAAGACACTGTGCGTAAACCCCAAAAATCCGATGCAATAACAAAACAAAGAGAGCCAAAATTTTGACTCCTTTTTAACAACACCTTATACTGTCGTTACAAAAATGCCCTACAAACAACCTTGCTCCACAAATAAAAAATTTACTTTCTTCTATAAAAATAATTTAGCACAACTCCTGTAATAGTCAATGATTGGGATACCAATTACGAGTTGAAATTTGTTATATGTTTTATCTTAAAATGGTAAATCCTCATCATAAATAGGCACAGGTGTGGCTACTTTAAATTTTCCACTATTATCAAAGCTTTCTTTATGCTTTGCCATTAAAATAAATATATCCTTCGATTGATTCTGCAATTTTAATCTATCAAGAACTCTACTACCTACTTCCGGTGACCAGTAAATTGTCAAAAACTCTTTTGCTCTTGTTATTGCTGTATAGAATATATTGTGAGTTATCATCTCCTCAAAATCATCTGCAATCACAATCTTAACACTACTATATTCTAGACCTTGTGATTTGTGAATGGACACAGCGTAAGACACCTGAAATGGCAAAATATGTTCCATTCCATTATCATCATAATCACTAGCATTTGGCTTCCTTCTAGCAACTTCAAACCCCACAATAGACACCCCATAATCACTAGATATTAAACTTAGCCCATCTTCCATCCTGTCTTTATCAAGAGGTATATCCACTTGTATTTCAAAATATAATGCTGTTCCCTTATCCTCTATATTTAAAATAACTCCACTAAGGTTATTGTACAAACTCTCAAATCTATTAGAGTCGTTAAATAATACTGGATCTTCTTCCTTAAACTCTAATATTCCTAAACGAAATGCTTTATTCTTATTGTTACTTTGTAACAATCTATTGATATTATTAAGACCATATAACCCATTGTAATTTAAGCAAAGTATTATCTCCTTTTCATCCTTTGGCTCAAAAATAGTTGTATCTATGGGATTAGAATAATTCGTTGCATTTTTGTCACCACGAACTAATTTCTCTAAAACTAGATTATATTTTTTATCACTAGACTTTATTGACCTAACTTCTTTCCATAGTTTTAATAACTCTATATCTTTACTTCTATGAGGCGTTGTTAATTCATAGCAACAATCATTGGGTAATGCTGATTTTGCCAGTTCAAACCAATTTCCAAACCCTATTGATTCTATCTGATAAATATCACCAGCTAAAACCAATGCAGCTTTATGTATATTATTTAATATGACGAGCACATCACTATTTTCTATAACACTACACTCATCTACAACAATTAAATCAAATTCATAAAATGGATTTATAGAATACTCTTTCTTAAACTTGTTTACAGTGCAAAAAATATCATATGTTTCTATGTTCTTAATTTTTTGTTTCATATTTTGCACAGCAGCATTTGTTTGTGCAATAAAAATCTTTCTTTTTTCTTTAACAAGACCCACTATATAGTTTATCAAGGTTGTTTTTCCTGTTCCTGCTGCACCATAAATTAAAGCAACTCTATTTAGCTTAAAAATTTTATTTAAAACCGCTTCCTTTTGCGGGTCATCGATATATTCTTCTAAAAACTTATATGCCTCAATATTGCTTTGTTTAAAATAGATAGATATATCACATAGTGAGTTTGCTAGACCTCCTAAATTTCTCAAAATCT
>JAITUJ010000094.1 GCA_031286385.1 Clostridiales bacterium
CAAACGAATACCGCCATTTATTGTGATGAAACCTGAATTGATATTTTTTGTCGCTGCGTAAATACTAAAATCTGTAGCTTTGAGTACAATTTGATTTATCATTTCATAGCTACACTGAAATGCAGAATTTGAGTTTTCACTCAATCCAGAACTATTGAGATAGTAATACTTGCCACCATAATTTACAGATACGGCACTGCCAGCTCTCAAACGGAGTTCATAAAGCTTGTCCATATTTAGCCGCGTCTGTATAGTGTTTAATAAATTTGAATGCAAAATCTTTTGTAACATATGTATATATCTATGTCATCAACTGGTATTTTATTACAATTAAATCTGATGTAAACAGAACAAATTTTTTATAAAACTGTTTTCATTAAGTTGTCATCAAATCTACCATTTGAATACAAATAGGCAAACTGTTCATACTATTCAATAGGAGAAAAACTTTTATGCGTATTGCAAAATTGAATATTAAAACATGGATAGTGATATTCGCTATTTTGCTTTTGTTTGGTTTGTTCCCTTTTGCGCATAAAGGGAACATGGATAATGCACACGCACACGGTTATATTGGTGGCAACAGTCAAGAAGACATTGTAAATCCAGATCTATTATTTAGTAGATCTCAACTTGGTCGAATGGGATACAATAGCAATGTCGGACAATCACAGTACGAACCTCAAAGCGTCGAAGGACCAGGCAACTTTCCAATTGGTGGACCAAAAGATGGTGAGATAGCATCAGGGTCCGTTGCGCCTTTTGCAAACTTAAATCAACAATCTAGTACAAGGTGGGCTAAAATTAACATTGTACCAGGAAAGCTAAATGTGCGATGGTATATGACTGCACCACATGTGACATTGGGTTTTCAATATTGGATAACCAAAGACGATTGGAATCAAAATGCACCACTGACAAGAGATACATTTGAAAAACTACAAGATTTTGATTTAAATTTACAAATACCTTCTGTAGTTTACAGTCATGATATAGAAATTCCTGCACATAAATTAGGATATCATGTAATCTTAGGTATTTGGGATATTGGAGATACACCTGCTGCATTCTATAATGTAGTTGATGTATGGATTCACGCAGATTCTAGCACTATCAAAGAACACATTAGCTTGGGAGAAGATACTGATGGAGGGGGTAATAGCGGAGAAGGAGGCAATGGAGGGGGAGATTTTTCAATAGACTCCCCTCAGACTTGGGTGAATGGCAGTGTAGTGCATTGGAATGCAGTAGAGGGTGCAACAAGTTATAATGTTTTACACAATGGGAATGTGCAAAACCAAACAAATACATCTTACTCTTGTAGCGATTGGCCTGGTATTCAATATGTCATGATACAAGCAAAAAAAGACAACAATGTTGGAGCTTGGACAGCATGGATAACACTTACTGGTGGCTCTCCTGACATAGGCGACGGTAACGACGGAATGGGCGAAACAAAGCTGTCCACTCCCACAGGTCTAAAAGTGACTCAAAACGATGACAGTAATACAGAAGAGGAAGATAACTTACAAAATGTTCCCTCACCGCCAAGGCTTACACTGACTGGCAAATTGCTTACTTGGACAGACGCAAATTATGCTACAAGTTATCATGCAGTCATTAATGGCATTCATCAAGACTTGGGCCCTGATCACTTGTTTGTGGAAATTCCATACACTGCTGGCAAACACTCCATAATGGTTTGCTCTAAAAATGACCAGCATGTAAGTCAATACTCTACATTTAGCAGAACCATACTAGATGAGTATGACAATGCTCCCATATTAGATACACCTTCTATAAAACTTATAGAAACTTCAGGAAAAAACTCCACCATTAAAGTAGCGAATCATAAAGTTCATTCAAAACAAAACGCTGCTGAACGACAAAGCTCATACATTGTGTCACACAATGGTGAAATTAGCTTTTTTACTGGAAATTCAGTGTCATTGGATGACTTAGGTTTGACCACAAACGACATTAAAACTGGCAAACATGACGTAAGAATTCAAGCAGTAAATGGATTTACAAGTAGCGAATGGTCAACACCGCTTAGCATTGACTCTATCAATGTTTTTCCAAAAGGGATTACTGACAATTCTCTATTTTTCTTTGTAATATTATGTATGTTGATAATCATTGCAGCAATAAGCATAGTTTTACAAAAAGTTATTCGGAAACCTTACAATCCTCCTATAAAATTTGTTGATTAACTATAATTTTTATGAATACTTCAAGCTTCAAATTAAACAAAAAAAGTGTTGTCAAACAAAAATTGATAAAAGTTGTCGTAATATTTTTGGCGTTGACAACGATATTTAATGTCAAAATTTTTAGAACAGACCATAAACAAATTGCTTGTTCTACCATTGCAAGGCAAACAGAAGCTGTACTAAATTGGGACAGCGTAGCAAACGCAAAAGGGTACAAAGTTTTTGTCAATGGCACTCCTGATCCAAATATAGTGACAAAAAACAGTTATACATTAAAAAACTTATTGCCAGGTTTGACATATCACTTCAATATTCAAGCAGTTGGTCAAAATGGATTTTTAGATTCTGAATTGTCTGAAACTTTTTATTTTGATGTACCCAACATGTGATATCCAAAAAACATTTCTACTTTGCACCCCATGACAATTGGTGTTTGTCACTGTTGTAAATATTGAGAGTAAAGATAAATGTGGCACCTGCCCCTTTATTGCTCTCCACCCATATAGTTTCTCTATGGTCATCCATTATTTTTTTTACTATTGACAGACCAAGTCCAGTCCCCTTTGATTTGTTGGGAGTGCGAGCCTTGTCTGCCATATAAAATTGATCCCATATTAAATTGTGGTCTTTTTTACTTATACCAAATCCATTGTCCTTAATGGCAATGTAAATCTTTTTATTGTGCGTGTAAGTATTGATGACAATTTCAGAAAAATCAGGCGAGTACTTTACAGCGTTATCTATCAAATTTACCAACACTTGTATTATTTTATCTTTATCGGCAAAGACAAACACACTGTTCAAAGCGAATTCAAGTTTTACTTTTGTCTGTTTTTTGGATAATGTAGGTTCAAATCTGTCTACAACTTGGTGAATAATTTCGTTGATTTCAAACTTTGTTCTCAAAATAGGACTATTACCTGACTCCATTCTTGACAAGTTGAGCATATTGTTGATTAAGGTAGAAAGGCGCCTGGTTTCATTGTACACAATATTTAAATACTTTTCTCTTTCACTCAATTCGGTCACAGTACCATCTAACAGAGCCTGTAAAAAACCTTGAATACTTGTCAGAGGACTGCGCAATTCATGAGATGCACTAGCTACAAATGTCTTTCTCATATTTTCTTGATTTTCAAATGCTACCGCTAGCTTATTAAAGTTATTAACAAGCAAACTTACCTCTGCTGAGTACTTATCCGTCTTCACTCTTGTGCCGAATTCTTGATTCAAAAGTTTTTTTGATGCTTCATTTAGTGAGTTGATAGGTGTGTGTATCCGTCGTTTAAAGGACAATATACCAAAGATAATTACCAGTGCACTTAACAAAATTGACAGTGATACACCAAACCAAACATTAATACTGTCTATATTTACAGCGACAACAGTTGGTGTCAGTACAATGACTGTACTTATTCCTGAATATATAGAATATTTAGTTATGCTACCCATACAAGTATAGTATAACTTATTTAAAAGGTGTTGTCAACTTTTTGTTACAATATATTTACCATATGACAACTTTTTATCAACAAAATTATCCAAGTTTTATTGTCATTATAAACTTTCATTCATCTTTATAGACAAACGCCCCATCAAAATTATCTGTTATGTGACTTTTTTTGTACTTTATATTTTTCGTATTCACCCAAAATCAACTTAGCCAACGGCGAGTTTTTTTCAATCCAGGAAAATTGCAAAAGTGCTTGTTGTATGCCATTTACTTTTAAAAATGACTGTAACTTCAAACTTTCTTCATCTTGCTTATCCATGTACAGCAGTGTCATTGCAATTATTTTTGCCAAATTTATTGGATTGCCTCCCATATTCAAAATTTCTTGTGCTGGCTTTACAAAGCGTTCGCTTGGACCCAATTTGCGAATTGGTTGCCTTGCTACCCTTGCGACTTGATCGGCAATCTCTATATTTGCAAATCTTTGGACTATCTTTTGAATATATCTACTGTGCTGAACTTTATCAAAATTGTGTTTTTTTATCAAAAGTTGACCCGTTTCTGAAAGTACACCTTCCAGTATTGTCCTAACCTGACTATCGTTTATAGACTCCGTTATGGTATCATGCCCAAAGAATGCTCCTGCATAAGCTATTGTACAATGTCCAGTATTGACAGTAAAAAGCTTGCGCTCTATAAAGGGGGTCAAATCAGATACATAAGTAGCACCTTCAATTTTTTTGTGCTCACCTAAAACTTCACTGTGATTTATGACCCACTCGTAAAAGGGCTCTACGCAAACCGTCAACAAATCTTGGCAATCTTGCTGTGGAACTATTCTATCTACTGCAGTGTTGGGAAAGCCACAATACTTGTCACAGTCCAATTTTTGACCACTATTTAAATGTTCATAAACATGTTTTTTTAAAATTGAACTGCCCCCTATTACATTTTCGCATGCAAAAATATTTACAATTTTTTTTGTAGCAATCAACCGTATTTCCAGAGCTTTTGCCAAAGTCTTTGCCACATAGGGCAAAATATTTACACCCACTGATACAGTAATAATTTCACACTTTTTTATAACATCGGCTAATGCATTAAAATTTGTCTGACTGTTGATACCCCAAACTCTGTCTATGTGTATCGTTTCATTTTTACCTCCTGCTATCTTGATGTCATATGACTTTGCTTGATTTAAAGCTTCTATCAAATTGTCGTTTACATCTATAAAACAAACTTCATACCCAGACTTATTAAGCAATTGACCAATAAATCCTCTACCTATATTCCCTGCACCAAAATGGACTGCTATCATTGTACATCCTCCAATATTTTTAAAATTTGCATTTGAGAACTTGCCATTAATAACTCTTTTATATTACTATCATCAGAACATATAATAGCAATTTTAGACAATATATTTAAATGCGTACCCTCACTTCCTGCTATACCCATAATAATTTTTGCAATGTTACCCTCCCCAAAATCCACGCCAGAGGGAACAATAATTACAGATATGCCTGATTGCAAAACAGTCATTTTGGCTTCATCTGTGCCATGTGGTATAGCCAAAAAATTGCCCATAAATGTAGAAGACAACTTTTCTCGTTCCAACATAAACTTGATATATTCTTCATTTACATACCCATTATTGACAAGAATTTGACCTGCCAATGAGATAGCCTCAAACTTGTCAGTCACCCTTTGGTTTAACAAAATGTTTTCTTCTTTCAAAATTTCTTTGTCTGTTTTTGATTCAAAACTTGTTCTTTCGCTTTGAGGTACACTCAATAATTCACTGTTTTGTTGTTGTAAACTTTGAACTAATTCGTCGTATTTTGGACTCTTTAAGAAATTTTCCACTGAAATATGCATTGTAGCTGGCAATTTTGACCTAGCTCTCTCTGTTAAATCTCTGTGCGTAATGACTATATCTGCACTCTCTGTAAGGTTATTAATGGAGCAATTGCTTACATCAATATTTAAATTGGCTTCTTTTATTTTCTTTTTTAAAATTGAAGCCCCCATAGCAGAAGACCCCATACCCGCATCACAGGCAAATACTATTTTTGATACCTTTATGGAGGAAACATTTAAGTTGCATGCCAAATTATGGATGTTGTTTTCAAAATTACTCAATAAATTTGATTGCTTCCCTTTAAGTTGAGAGACTTTTTTTGTAGCTTGCGTTAAGTCATCTTGACTTAACTTCATTGTCTTTACAAAAGGCATAGCAATCAAAAAAGATATCATCGTTGCCACCAATATTCCCGCCAATACTGCAAAGATATTTGCTCCATCGGATGGCGTCATCATCAATATTGCTATTATACTTCCAGGGGAAGCGGGTGCACGCAAACCAGCATCAAAAATATTAAATGTTAGAGAACCTCCAATACCTCCGCCAATCAAAGCAAGCAAAAGAATGGGACGCATTAAACAATAGGGAAAATAAATCTCATGAATTCCACCCAAAAAGTGTATTATTATAGCACCAGGGGAGGTTGATCTTGCCGCACCTTTACCAAAAAATACAAATGCAAGTAGTATACCAAGTCCAGGTCCTGGGTTTGCTTCCAACAAAAACATGATGGACTTGCCGTGTTCTGCAACCTGTCCCACTCCTATTGGACTAAGTACACCGTGATTGATTGCGTTGTTTAAAAAAAGTATTTTAGCAGGCTCAATAAACAAGTTTGCCAACGGTATTAAATTTGCCTTCATCATGATATTTACCAAGTCAGCCAACCATTTCATCAATCCTTCCACTGTTGGTCCAATCACTAAGAGTGCCAGCACAGCCAACACAACGCCAACGATACCTGCTGTAAAATTATTGACTAACATCTCAAACCCTGCTTTTACTTTACCGTCCAAAAGCTTATCTATATATTTTATGCATACCCCCCCCAAAGGACCCATGACCATAGCACCTAAAAACATTGGAATGTCAGCACCCACTATCACTCCCATAGTAGCTATGGCTCCAATAACCCCACCCCGAGTTTGATACACTATCCGTCCACCTGTAAACCCAATCAAAAGGGGTAACAAGTATGTTATCATAGGTCCTACAAGTTTAGCTAAATCAGCATTTGGCAACCAACCGTCTTCAATAAAAAGTGCAGTTATAATTCCCCATGCAATAAAAGCTCCAATGTTTGGCATTACCATGCCACTTAGGTGAGAACCTAGTTTTTGAATCTTTGGTTTTAAGTATGCAAAAAACCTCACTGTGTTTACACCCCAACTTACTCTCTTAGTCATAAACGCCCCCTTCTTATAAGTTTTACACTTTTAGTATACCTTATTAACTTACATATTATTTTATCGCATATATCTAGAAATATTGCAAAATAAATTCTTAAATATTAGCAAGAAATAAGTTTTCAAAATATATAAAAAATCAAAATAACTTTTTTAAAGTTAAAGATGCTTGATAAAGTTCTTTTTTGCTAAAATTTTTCTGTTTTGCAATGTCCGCTATGGCTTCTTTCACTGTTTTACCTTTGACAATTTGGTCAACTATCAAAGCTTGCAGACAAATAGATTCTTGTTCTTTTACTTCTATAAAGTTTGGTTGCAATACCAACACATACTCACCTTTATCAAAATGAGTATGAGCGTTTAAATTATCATAAACTTGTTGCAGAGTGCCACTATAAGAATACTCAAAAAACTTTGTCAATTCTTTGCCCACAAAAAGTCTTGCTTGTGGAAAAACTGGAATCAAATACTTGATAGTTTCTAAAACTCTAAAAGGGGATTCAAAAAATACAAAACAGTTTAAACCGCTATACTTAAACTTGTGTACAAAGTTTTTTTTCCCTGCGTTGTCTTTTGGGAAGAATCCCAAAAAAGCCCATTCTGTTGTCAAAAAACCAGACATACTAAAAGCGACCGTGACGGCACACGCACCAGGGATAGACACTACGGATATTCCATTTTTTCTAGCAAAATCTACCAATTCTGCACCCGGATCACATATGCACGGGGTACCTGCATCGCTAATCAAAGCCATATCACAGTTTTCTTTCAATACCTTCTCCACAACGCTTGCAGTAATTTTTTGTACATTGTACTTGTGATATGCAAAAATTTTACTTCTTTCTATCGAAAATCTGTTGAGCAATGGAAAAACATTGCGCGTATCCTCTGCCGCAATGTACTTGACACTTTGCAAGACCTGAACGGCTCGCAAAGTCATATCATCAAGGTTCCCTATTGGAGTTGCTACAAGATATAGTGTTGACATAGTTCTAATCTGGCTTAAACACATTTACATATCTGTCCACATTAAATGTTTGCCAAACTTTGTTCTGCGGAGGGAATACTTTAAATGCCATATGTTTGTTTGTAGTAGGGTGAACAAATTTGAGCTCATATGCCCACAGTGCAAGATTGGGAGCGGTTGCACCACCATACCTTTGGTCACCTACTATGGGGTGTCCAATTGATTTTAACTGCACTCTCGCTTGATGGCTCCTGCCCGTTATCAGTGTAATTTCTATAAAACTGTACCTTTCTACACTTTCCAAAACTTTGTAATCCAGTATACACTTTTTAGCACCTTGTAGCGTAGATGGAGCCAAAACGACAGTATTTGTATCAGTATCTTTCATTAAGTAGTGTATCAAGCGGTTTGCGTTGTCTTTTGGGATTCCCTCTACGACTGCAAAGTATTTTTTTATAAAGTCACCTTCTCTAATCTGTTGAGAAAGTCTTTCCGCTGCCTTGCTAGTCCTTGCAAAAACCATAACCCCACCAGTAGGTCTGTCTAACCTATGTACAAGCCCCAAAAAAACATTTCCAGGCTTTTTATATTTATCTTTAATATACTCTTTTAACAAGCTCAACAAATCCTCGTCACCGCTCTTGTCAGCTTGACTTAACATGTTTTGTTGCTTTACTACAACCAATAGATGGTTGTCTTCGTACAGAATAATAGGCTCAAAACTTTTACTTTCCATTCTTCTCACCAGTTTAATAAAATTATAACACAAAATATTGACTTTGTATAGTACTTTTATTTAACTGTAATGATTTTTGTAGTTTTAATACCAAATGATACGCGCGCGAAAGAATTCAAGAAATAATTAACACACTTTAAAACGAAAAGTAGTCGACATGAAATTTCCACTGTCGACTACTTTTGCAAGTCAAGTAATGATTCAACTATCACTCAACCATTACATTCATCACTCAACCATCACATTAAACTCAAACAATCTATCTCCTTTTAGACCTTGAA
>JAITUJ010000048.1 GCA_031286385.1 Clostridiales bacterium
CCTTTATGCCGGTATTTTGAACACACGACAACTCTACCAATTTTTAAGTAATCACCCATGTCTTTTACTCTACAATACGCGACGAGTATGTCACCATCAAAAATACACAAATGAAAAAACTGACTTTCATCGTCACAGTTTTCCTCATGCAGAGGCACACCCATTTCTGCAACAAAAACAGTCTCCCTAAGTTCTCTCATTTGTGGCGTTATGTTGTCAAATATTTTTATCACGCTTCTCCTTTAAAAAGTAATTGATTAAAAAAATTACATTTATGACGGTCAATATAGCGTTCAAAATCCAAACACTATACGAATGTACAATTAAGCCATATATGACAAACAGTATTGCCCCAATTATGTTTATAGCTCTGATTAAAGCTACCTTTTTCATACAGAAAGACAACAAAATGAAAGCACCTGCTATTATTCCCAATATTTCAATTGTATTCATACAAAATTATATTATTTTTAAAATTTACAATGACAATTTATCTAAACAAAAAAATGCTTGCTTACAAGAATACGATTGCAGACCACAAAAAGTGAATGTTCTTATACATTTGTGACCAAGCAGCATACCAAGGCTGATTTATGCAATGCAGAATTTTACATGCATCTTTACTTAGCCAACTCAATGATAGCCTTTATATCATCAAGATTCAATTCACCATAACAGCCCAACTTGCTGTCCTTGTTGTAAATTTTTTCTGCCAACTCAACAATTTTTTTTGTATCTACTTTTACCATACTCAAAGTAGTAGGCAAATCCAAACGACTATAAAATTCTGTCAGTTTCTGAATACCGTTTACAATTTTTTCCTTATCCGTATTGCCTTTTGCTTCCATCACTTGGTCGCAAAATTGCAAGACCTTTTGTGGTCTTTTTTGGGACATCAACTTTAACCAAGCCAAAAAAATGATAGAAAGTCCAGCACCGTGTGCCGAATTGAAAAGACCAGATAAAAAGGTAGTTTCCAATATATGCGAACCCCAATCTTGCTCGTTGCGTCCCAACGACAGCATGTTGTTGTGAGCCATAGTACCTAGCAAACAGAACTCTGCCCAAAGCTGATAATTTGCACTGTCGTGATAGAGTTTGGGAGCAATTTCCAACACTGCTTGCATGCCACTTTTTAACAAGTGGTCGGTGGCCGTTACATTTTGTTGTGGACTAAAATATCTCTCCATCATGTGAGCAAGCATGTCAGAAGCACCATTTGAAATTTGATATTTTGGCAAACTAAAACACAACTCTGGATTGACAAAAGCCAGTGCTGGCCTTATACATTCAGCATTGATACCATACTTTATACCCGTATCTTGATCCTTTATCACACTGGCTATAGAATTTTCTGTACCTGTTGCCGGCAAAGTCAAAACTGCACATACGGGCAGTGCTTTGCTCAATGGTTTACTGCGATCTAAGTAGTGCTGCCATACATCATCATTTGTCAGACCTGCTGCTATACCCTTAGCTTCATCAATGACACTACCGCCGCCTATTGCCAAAACAAAGTCCACTCCATGATTTTTACCCAATTCTATGCCTTTTAGCATATGTTGCTTTAAAGGATTGGCTACAACTCCACCGTATTCTACAAAAGGTATATTTGCATTTTTAAGGCTATCCTTTGCCCTTGCCAAAAGACCACTTTTGACAATAGATTGCTGACCATACACCAACAGTACGCTCTTTGCTCCAAACAATTTGATTTCTTGACCTAATGAATTTTCTACACCTTTGCCAAAAAACAACTTAGTTTTATTGTGATAAACAAAATTATTCACGCAAGCCTCCCACTAATATGATACCATAAACTCTTATATATGTAAAGCAAAAGATTGAAACAAAATTTTGCTTTTAAAAAATTTTGTTTCAATCAAACAGCTATGATAAAATCACACACCATCAAAGTTTTTTACTTACTATCTAAGCATCTAAATTACTCTATCTTACTTTTCTTCTTTTAACTACAAAGTGCGTAACTACTAAAACTCCTATTACAACGACACCAACACCACCAACTATAAACCAAATAACTTTGTCATTTTTATTATTAGAATTGTTGACATTTTCATCCGTATCGTCTTTACTCCACCGCGCGTACAGCGTAGTGTCATTTACTTTGTCCCAATCTCTGACAGAATTCATATCCTTGTCGTAGTACTGGTTACCACCATCTTTGGCGTCATAGTACCCCCCAAAGGTGTATCCATCTCTACTTGGAGCGTCAACTTTGGGCATCGCACTGTCCATAGGCACTTCAACACTGCCCGTTCCGCCTGTGCCGCCATTGACATCCAATGTGACTTTATATATATTTGAAACCCAATGTGCGTACAGCGTAGTGTCATTTACTTTGTCCCAATCTCTGACAGAATTCATATCCTTGTCGTAGTACTGGTTACCACCATCTTTGGCGTCATAGTACCCCATAAAGGTGTATCCTGGTCTAATCGAAGCTGTCGCTTGGGGCATTACACTACCCATAGGCACTTCAACACTGCCCGTTCCACCATAACCACCATTGGCATCCAGTGTAACATTATATAAAACATCATTGTTCTTTACCCATCTAGCATGCAATACGCGAGGAAAATTCTTCCAGTTAACTACCCTTACACTGTTCATGTTCCCATCATAATACTGCACATCTTCACCAAAATCATCGTCCCAATAACCCATAAAATCATATCCATACCGCACGGGCGCTGGCACTCCACTTGGCATAGGTTGTTGATTTGTCACCGTCAAATAGTTGCTTTCTCTTGTACTGTCTTTGTGATGACCGTAATTCGGATTCAATATTACGTCTTGCGTTTGTGTGTCATTGTTGCGCTTTATCACTCCGGGATAAAAGCGTACATCACTCATCTTGTCAAAATCCCTAAGGCTACCCACCTTATCCCTACTTGAAGAGATATCATCCTTTGTACCCGATATGGCTCCATAGTATAAGTTTCCATTACCATTAGGTTGGTCAAAATAACCACCGAACCTTCCACTTTTTGTCATAGTGCTTTCTCCCGCAGTTATAGGTCCTATTTCTGGAACAATTTCACCAAATACTGCCTTCACAGGAGGGGGCGGGGGGTAGTTAATGTTTTCAAACTTTTCAAAAGAAATAGTAAATGACAAATCATCCCTTACAATCCATCTAGCGTACAGCGTAGCGTCATCCGTTTTGTCCCAATTTCTGACAGAGTTCATGTCCCCGTCATAATACTGCTCTCCGTCAATCTGACTATCATAATATCCTAAAAATGTGTAACCAACTCTACTCGGCGCATCTACTTTGGGCATCTCACCACCCAAATAAACTTCTACACTGATAGAACTCCCAACACCACCATTGGCATCTAGTGTCACTTTATATATATTTGCCACCCAGCGCGCATACAACTTAGCGTCACTTGCCTTGTCCCAATCTCTGACAGACTTCATGTCCTGGTCATAGTACTGCGCTCCGCCAACCTGATTATCATAATACCCCAAAAATGTACTTCCTGCCATACTTGGTGCATTCGCTTTGGGCATCGCACCACCCAAATAAACTTCTACACTGATAGAACCTCCAACACCACCATTGGCATCTAGTGTCACTTTATACAGTTTAGCCCAATTCGCATACAGTGTACTGTCTTTCTCTTGATCCCAATCACGGATAGATTTCATATCCCTGTCATAATACTGTGCTCCACCAGACTGTGCTAGATAAAATCCCAAAAACGCATAACCAGCCCTGCTTGGACCTTCTGCTTTGGGCATCGCACTGCCAAAGGTTGCAACAACTTGGGCAGTGCCACTTATACCCCCATTCGCATCTAACTCAACTTTATACTCAATTACACTCCACTGTGCATACAAAGTAGCATCGTCCGCTCTGTTCCAGCTTCTAACAGATTTCATATCCTGGTCATAATACTGTGCTCCACCAGTCTTATAGTCATAATATCCCAAAAATGTGTAACCTTTCCTACTCGGCGCATCCGCTTTGGGCATCGAACTTTGGAAAACTACATTAACACTACCCGTTCCACCTGTGCCACCAGTCGCATCTAATATAATCGTATAAGTTTGTCCAGTCCACCTTGCATACAAAGTACTATCCTTTGTTTTATCCCAATCTCTGACAGATTTCATGTCCTGGTCATAATACTGCACTCCACCAGTCCCAGTCCAACTATCATAATACCCCAAAAATATATATCCTGTCCTATTCGGCGCATCCGCTTTGGGCATCGGGCTACCAAAAACTACGCTAACACCGCTCTCTCCATTTCCACCTTCATTAGAAAATATAACCTTATAAGAATTCCCAAGCCACCTTGCATACAAAGTCGTATCGTTTGGCTTATCCCAGTCTTTTACAGATTTCATGTCCTTGTCATAGTATTGGTTACCGCCGTCTTTGGCGTCATAATACCCCAAAAATGTGTAACCAACTCTACTCGGCGCATCCGCTTTGGGCATCGGGCTACCCACAAATACATTAAAACTGATTGTTCCACCTGTGCCTCCCGTTGCATCTAGCGTGACTCTATACTCCTTGCCCCAATTGGCATACAGTGTAGCATCACCCGTCTTATCCCAATCTTTGACAGAGTTCATATCCTTGTCATAATACTGTACTCCACCATTTTGCGTACTGAAATATCCCAAAAAACTATATCCATCTCTAATAGCGGCTGTCGCTTGGGGCATCGTCTTACCAAACATAGCCAAAACACTAGGTGAACCTCCCATACCACCATTGGCATCAAAATATACATTATACAAAGTTTCACTATTCCTTACCCATCTTGCATTTAAAACAGGGGGAAAATTTGTGAAGTTCACATCACTTACACTGTTCATATTTTCATCATAGTATTGCTTGCCTAAAATCCCTATAGTATCGTCATCCCAATAACCCATAAAATCATATCCATACCGAACAGGCGCTTGCACTCCACTTGGCATAGGTTGTTGGTTTGTCACCGTCAAATAGTTGCTTTCTCTCGTACTGTCTTTGTGATGACCGTAATTCGGATTCAATATTACGTCTTGCGTTTGTATATCATTGTTGCGCTTTATCACTCCGGGATAAAAGCGTACATCACTCATCTTGTCAAAATCCCTAAGGCTATCCACCTTATCCCCAGTTGAAGCGAGATCATCCTTGTACACTGGCATAGCTCTATAATATAAATTTCCATTACCATTAGGTTGGTCAAAATAACCACCAAACCTTCCAGTTTGTGTCATAGCGCCCTCCGCTGGGTACTCTATTTCTGGAACAATCTCACCAAATACTGCCCTTACAGGAGAAGGTTCCTTAAAATTCCCAATCTTTTCAAAAGAAATAGTAAATGACAACTCATCACTGCGCACTCGGCTTTCAACATGAATGAGCAGTGCAGTTTGTATAGATTGCACTGCTCCACCAAAAAACCCAAAAAGTAACGCCAATAAAATGATTAATGCAGTTGTTTTCTTCATATCTCACCTACATCCTATATACTCTTTTAGATAAGTATATCATAACATATTTATCATTATATGTCAATACTATATTAGAGTGACTATTAAACATACATATTTTAACAAACACCAACAAAGAAGTAGTATTAAGGGTATACCCCTAATACTACTTCTCTTTCTAATATCATACTGTCATAAAAATTTGAAATAAAATTTTTACTGTTATAAAAAGCTGTATCACTTTGCTGATTTTTTGCGTTTTGAAATCAAAACAAATACGACAGCGCCAATGGACAAAACTAAAATAGCAGGAGCTACAAAGTACAAAACTATTTGCAATGGGCTAAGTACAATGGAGGGTGGCGTACCTACAATGTTACTTGTCACCATAAAACTATTTGGGGTTTGGTGAGTCCAAAGGTATTCTGTCACGCCTTGTGCAGCGACAAAGATTTGCTCTCCATTAGGGTTTAAACCACTTACAATTCTATTCCACGTACCTTGACCTGGTGCTTTTTGCTCTGTCCACTTTATACCATCGCGTGATACCATTACTCTGTTTTTACCAACATTTGTGACCGCAACAAACATATTGTTGCCGTATGTTACGTCAATCCATTCAAGATTGGGTGTAGGACGCAAAGTCCAACCCGTTTTACCATTTTGTGACGTCATTACAGCGCCGTTTGTATTCTGGCCACCCCATACGCCAACAGCTACAAAAATTCCTTTGCCGTTTGGACCTATGCCGTATGTCACGCTTTGCCAAGCTTGCTCGTCATATGGACCACTTGTAAGCGTCCAGTCTATGCCATTACTTGACGTGACGACTCGCCTTACACCCCAATCAGACACAGCGACAAACAGACCACCGCCAAATGTCACACTTGTCCAGTAATGAATACCAGGGCTATTCTGCCCCCCATTGTCTGTGACAATATTCCATTTTATTGCATCATAAGAGTACATTATGCCCTTTCTATCATCTGTATACCCAACGGCAACATACATGTCATTGCCATAGGCTACACTAGACCAAGCGATGTTGGCTGTTGCCTTTTGTGCCGTCCAGTTTATGCCGTCAGGAGATGTCATGACACAATCACTTTCTTTATCATCATCACTTTCAGCTTTTGCGCCTCCCACTGCCACAAACTGTCCACCACCATATGTCACACCGTGCCAACTAGTTTTACTTACTGGTGATTTTTGTTCGGTCCAAACGATTCCATCAGGAGAAGTCATAATTTGAGCATTGCCACTAGAAGACACCGCTACAAACAACCCATTTCCATAAGCTATACCGCTAAAAATATTTTGCAAAACTCTGGGAGTCTCAAAACCCTCCCAATCTACTCCGTCTTGTGAGATAATTGCGCCCACCTCACTGTCTACGGAAAAAGCTATATACTTACCATCTGCAAAAATCATGACATCATAGTACCCTTTGATGACATCTTCATAGTCTTTTGGGTCTGTTGTATCCCAAGCAACACCAGCACTAGCGTCATTGTCCGTACTGGTCATGATGATAAACTTTTCGTTTTCGTCCAGTGCAGTTATCAAAAACTTGCCAGTATTATCGGATACAACGGTAGCAATGACAAATTTATTGCTGGAAAATTGCGTCTGCCTAACCCAATCCGTACCATTTTTAGAAGCTAAAATGATACTTTGCTCACCTACGTCAAATCCTAAGTCTTCATAATCTGCAACAGCCAAAAATATTTTTCCATTATATATTACGTTTATCCAAAATCCGTCTATGTCTACATCTTTGTCATTTTTTAGTGCATGATTGGTCCACACAATGCCATCTGTTGATGTGTAACACTGCTCACCGTTGGCGTCCTTAGCGCCAAAAACATCGGGATTAAACCAAGCAAACGCGACAAACAAATTGTTGCCAAATGTGACCGTTTCAAAATAATAATAATTTATATCATCTTTACCATTTACTGTTCGATCTTCAAATTTATGTTCTTCCCAATGAATGCCATCTTGCGAAGTCAACGAAGATGTTTCTCCCATGCCCAAAGCCAAAAATTTGCCGTTTCCATATACTACATTACTGAACATAAATTGATTATTTGGTGGATTTACTTCGGACCAAGTTATGCCGTCATTGGAAACAATAATTTGGCTGTGAAGTTGCACTTCGCCGTATTCTAAATCGGGATCATCGGGATTAAGACCAGAAAGATCTACTGTGTAAAATCCCACAACTACAAACAAATTTAACTCTTGTGAGTACGCAATGCTTTTCCAACCACTGTCAAAAGGTGAATTACTTTCGGTCCAATTTTTACCATCTGCCGAAATCATGATATAGCCCTTTGTAGAAACTACAAGACCTATGTCATCAACACCACCAATGGCTACGTAAAGTCCATTGCCATACACTATATCAATCCAATTTCCCCTTTCAGTTTTATCTATGGCAACATCAACCCAGTCAGAATCTTGGTCCCGTGCAAACATACTTCTACTGTGTGTATTGCTAAAACTCATTAAAACTGAACCCAATGTACCGATAAATAAGACCGTTACAAGCAATGACAATACAAATTTAAAAATGATTACAGATTTAACTTTTCTAAACATACCAACCTCTAAATTATTATTTTCATTATTTTTAGTATACGCATAATATACTTAAAAAAAAAATGTGTAATATATATTAATAAATTATTAACATATATTATAACACATATTAACAATAAAGTCAATTAAAATTTAGACTACAAATTTTTTACCAAAAAACTCTACTCATTTTTTGTATTTATTTTGCAAGAGAATCAACATGTCCTCTACACTTTGCGTTGCATTGTTTGCGACAGGTTGTTGATTTTGATTGTGCTGTTTTTTAAAGTTTTTATTACTGTCAAATTTTTTCATTCTCTCTTGCCGGTCTGTTTCTTTTTGTTGTGCAGTTTTTGGTGCAGGTTTTTCTAGACCTTTTGTGCGCATTGTCAAAGCTATGCGTTTTTTTACTGTGTCCACCTCCAACACGCGTACTTTTACTGTATCGCCTACTTTTAACACTTCGCTAGGATGTCTTACATATCTATCTGCACACTGTGAAAGGTGCACAAGTCCATCTTGATGAACCCCAATGTCCACAAAGGCGCCAAAGTCTATGACATTGCGCACAACCCCAGTCAATTCCATATCTATTTGCAAATCTTTTAAATCCATCAAATCAGCACGCAAAACAGGAGAAGGCAAGCTGTCTCGAACATCTCGGCCAGGTTTTGCCAATTCATCAATGATGTCCAACAAAGTAGGTATACCTACTTCACACTGATTGGCGGCTTTGTCTACACCGTATTGTTCCAAATTTTGTTTTATATCTGTTAAACCACTGTTACTTGCACTGTCATATCCCAAAATTTGCAATAAGCTGGACGCAGCTTTATAGCTTTCGGGGTGAACAGCTGTCTTATCCAACACATTACAACTGTCTTGTATTCTCAAAAATCCAGCACACTGTTGATATGCTTTTGGTCCCAATTTAGGCACTTTTAGTAGTTGCTCTCTGCTTGTAAAAGGTTCGTTTTGTCTGTGTTTAATGATATTTTTTGCAATAGTCGTGTTTAATCCTGCCACATAGGCAAGCAAACTATAAGATGCTGTGTTCAGTTCTACCCCTACACTGTTTACACAGTCTTCCACAACTCCTTCTAAAACTTCTGTTAGTCGCTTTTGAGGCATGTCGTGTTGATATTGTCCAACTCCAATAGATTTTACATCAATTTTTATCAGCTCTGCCAAAGGATCAAGTAAACGCCTTGCAATAGAAGCTGCACTGCGAATTGCAACATCATAGTTTGGAAACTCCTCACTGCCCAGTTTACTTGCACTGTACACAGAAGCACCAGCTTCGTTGACCACAATATAGTTTACCGGTCTATCCAGTGTCTTTATGAGTTCTACCACAAAAATTTCACTTTCTTTACTTGCCGTACCGTTCCCAATAGATATGACATCTACGCTATGCTTGTAGATAAGTTTGGTCAAAACTTCCATAGCCTCTTTTGTTTTATTTTGAGGCGGAGTAGGATATATGACTGCACTGTCCACCAAATTGCCTGATTTGTCAATCACAGCAATTTTACAGCCTGTGCGATAAGCGGGGTCTAGTCCCAATATAACCTTATCTTTGAGTGGAGGTTGCATTAAAAGGGGCTTTAAGTTAACCTCAAACATCTTGATAGCTTGTTCGTTTGCTTTATCCGTCAAATCAGACCTAGTTTCACGCTCTATGGAAGGAGAAATTAGTCTATCATAACTGTCCTCAATGCTCTCTTTCATCAACTCATTAAATATGCTGTCTTTTAAAAAAACTTTATTCAATACTGCAATGCACTGAACTCTATCAACCTCGATGTCAACTTTGATACAGTCATCTGTTTCCCCTCTGTTGATTGCCAAAATTCTGTGACTTGGCAAATCTTTTATGTTTTGTGCAAAATCTTTATATCCCTCATATATGAGCGCTTTTTCTGCTGTTTTGTCTGTGACTTGCAAGAGTGTAGCCTGTATTTTTCCTTGCGAAAAATACAAATCTCGCAAGTATTTTCTACAATTTGCATCGTCACTTATGTGTTCGGCAATGATATCTTTTGCTCCATTTAATGCATCTTGGACATTGTCTATTTGATTTTCGGGATTCACATAAGGCAAAGCTATTTCTGCTATGTCACCTTGTTGTAACTCTTGTGCCAAAATTATGTCTGCAAGAGGTTGCAGACCCCTTTCTATTGCAACAGATGCACGAGTCTTCTTTTTTTGTTTGTATGGACGATAAATGTCCTCTACTTCGGTCATGGTCTGGGCATTTTCCAATGCTACTGCCAATTCGTCAGTCCACTTGCCTTGCCCGTCTATGGAGCTTTGGACTTCTTCTTTGCGTTTTTGTAAATTTTGTAGATAATTCAACCTATCTGCAAAATCACGCAACACTTCGTCACCACAGTCCCCATGCATTTCTTTGCGGTATCTTGCTATAAACGGGATAGTGTTGCCATCTGCTATTAAGTCAACTATATTAGAACTATGTTCCAATTTTAATGTAAACTCCTGAGCCAACTTTTGCTTTATGTCCATAGACAAATTATATCACAGTATGCTGTTTGTTGCAAGCAATTTATATTCCAAATTTTAAGAAAAAATTTTAAAGAAAACCATACATCAATTCTTTTTGACTTAATGTATGGTTAAAAACATAGGTGCTTTTTTATTAATTTTCAGTGACGATAAGTTGCTGGGGTAGAATTTTTCTTTTTAACAAACCAAGCATGAATGCCCCTACTGTCACGCCAATTGCAATACTTAAAATGTACAGTGGAATATTGCTAAGTAAAGCAAATACAAATATACCTCCTTGTGGTGCAGGGGATACGATGTTAAAAGCCATAGACAAAGCTCCACCAACTGCACTACCCACTATTATAGATGGAATTACTCTCTGAGGGTCCGTAGAAGCGTATGGTATTGCCCCTTCTGTAATAAAACAAGCACCTAAAATGTAACTTATAGGTATTAACTTTCGCTCATCTTTTGTGAATTTGCTTTTAAATATTGTAGCAGACAAAGCTACTATCAAAGGGGGAGACATCCCTCCTACCATTACAGCCGCCATAATATTTGTAGATATAGACTTTTCTACTCCGTCAACTAATGTTGTCAAAGATGCTACACCAAAGATATAAGCTGTTTTATTTATAGGCCCACCCATATCGGCTGCCATCATACCTGCTAAAATTACACCCAACACGACTGCATTGGCGCCACTCAAACTTTGCAACATGCTTGATAGCCCGCTGTTGATTGCACCCATGATTGGATTGATAAAACTCACAATCAACCCCATCAAAGCGACGCCTAAAACTGGATAAATGAGTATGGACTTTATGCTGTCAATGGATTTAGGAAGATACTTATCGGCAAACAAACGCAAACCAAGTGCAGTATATCCAGCAATAAATCCGTACAACAAAGCACCCAAAAATCCTGCTGACACCCAATTGTCACTAAAAAAAGTGACGCCCGTCCCTGCCATTGCACCAGCAACTATACCCAAAACCAAGCCAATACGACCACTAATACTGTACGCTATCCAGCCAGCCAGTGCAGGCAACATAAATGCAAAACTAGCACCACCAATATCACTTAGCCACTTTGCAAACTTTGTATTGGAACCCAAAGTGTCCGGTTGAGATTTATCACTAAACAGAAAAGACAGAGCTATCAGTATACCACCGGCTATAACAAAAGGCAACATATGACTGACACCAGTCATCAAATGTTTGTACAACTGTTTGCCAAAATTTTCTTTAGTTTTTGACTGCACTACCTTTGCACCTATGTGGTTGTAGACTTCACCGCCGCCATCTAACAATTCTTGCAACAATTCTTTTGGTCTTTGCATGCCATCTTTAACTCGCTTTTTAAGTATGCGTTTGCCATCAAAACGAGACATCTCTATTGCAATGTCGCAACATAACAGTATACCATCTGCATCTGCAATATCTTGTTCTGTAAGCACATTTTTTGCACCATTAAATCCATTTGTTTCTACTTTAATATTACAACCAATAGACTGTGCCGTTTTTTCTATTTTGTCAGCAACCATAAAAGTGTGAGCCAAACCAGCTGGGCAAGCGGTGACAGCAAGTATGCTTTTTTGTTTAATGCTTGCAATAGAAACTTGTTTTTTTTGCTGGTCAATTTGTTCTTTCTGCTGTTCAGCTTGTGTTAACAAATCCAAAAACTGTTGTTTCGTTTGAGCATGCAATAATTTGCCATTCAGGTTTTCGTCCATCAACAATACCATCAACTTACTTAAAACTTCCAAATGAATGTCATTCCCCTGCTTTGGAGCGGCTATCATAAACAAAAGCTTACACGGCTGATTGTCAAAAGCATTAAAATCCACACCTTGCGGACAAACCATAACTACAAGTCCAGCACGCGTTGCCGATTGACTTTTGCAATGAGGAACCGCTATACCTTGACCAACTGCTGTACTGCTTTGTTCTTCTCTTTGCAAGATATCAGACTTAAATTTCTCTCTGTCTACAATATTGCCACTTTCATAGTGCAAATCTACAAGTTTGTCAATTGCTTGCAACTTGTCGTTTGGGGCTTGATTCAACAAAATTTGCTCCAAACTCAAAATTTCACTAATTTTCATTTAGCTCTCCTTATTTATCTAAATATAAAATTTTGAAGTTATATGTTGTTATACTTATCCACTTTTATGACGATAATTTTTGCATTTCCAAAAATTCTATACTGCGCATTTGCGGCACAAAAAAGTGTACTACCTACTTCAAATTTTTGACTGTCAATTTTAATATCCCCCTTTAAAATCACAAGGCAAGCAAAACTTTTTTGATTTGTAGTAAAGACAAATTCT
>JAITUJ010000053.1 GCA_031286385.1 Clostridiales bacterium
TTTAGTGGTGTGTTGGCAATGCAAGTTGTATTTAGGGCAATTAGCAAAGCAAACTTTAAATGGTTTAGCTTGTACCTTTTTGTTTTAAGCATAGTGACTTTTTTAATTTATTTTTAAAGTAAAAATTTAACGGAATAGCATTAAAGCTTTAATCAAGAATAATTTAAGTATTTTACAAAATTTTAACCATAACTATTGACAAAGCAATGTTGCTATGTCATGATATACATATTGGCAAAATTTGTATGGCATAAATTGCATTCAAAGGTTGCACACAAACAAGCACATTATTTTGCTGGTATGAAGTGGTTTTGTCAAATGATATGGGACTACTTTGAAGTTTGGGTACTAGTCCTGCCAAACTTGAATTTGTTTAGGGTTGATGTTTAGATGGTTACAAACACTGATAAAAGTTGCATGAGTTGAATGAAATACGTACGGCTGCAATGTTTAGAAGCATGAAATACCTTAGAGAGCGTTGGAAAGTAACATCTATTACATATGATGTGAAATTAATGAGTTTGTAGAAGAATTGTTGCATTATGGTAGACCAATAGAAAAAGTGTAAAACGACTAAGATTTTTCTTGTTTATTTTTTATATTAAACACACTTTGGAAATGATTTACAAACAAATAGCAACAAAAAAAGAACTAAAAAATATTATCAAAATGTTTTACAGTTTTGGAAAATTATGTTATACTATACTCAGCAAGAGTATTTATAATTTTAGAGAATATAAATGGTAAACAGTTTTTGACACACTAGTATGTCTGCTCTTGCTAGAAGTAAGAGCAGAGCAATACTTGATAACTTGATATTTTTATATAGTTTAGAAACACAGTTTTCTCTTTTTTACTACAATTATAAGCTTTCACATACAAGATAAAGTGCAATTCTTAATTGCAAAGGTTTTTCTATAAGTTAGGTTTTTACAATGTTTCAGCATGGGAGTATTGATTAACAAAAATATAACAAACACCCGATTGGGCAAGCGACTTGTATAGTAGTCGTATAGGAGAACAGTCGATGACAGACATGAACACGTTAAAACAAGAATTAGCGAAATCTCAAAAATCTCGCTCAATTCGCACAAAGCTAATAATCTTTGTTTTAGCTTTGATACTGCCAATCAGTGCAGTGATGATTGCAATGTTGCAAACAAAACATGGTAGTCCAATATCTATGGATAATCAAATTGCAATTAATCGTCAAAAGATGCATGAAACGAATCGTTCTCATTTTAATGATCTGTTTGGCAATATGCATACTGATACTTCTATAAGTAGAACATCTGTAGAGAGCGAAGAAACTTCTCAAATGTTTGATCTTGGATTTTCTGTATTAGATAAAATGGAAGAAGGTCAAGATATAGAATCTATTTTTAACTATTTGATGGAAAACTTGTCAGAAGACATTCAAAATGAAGTTAAGAATATATTTGCTAGTTTTGGTAACAGTGAGAGTGAGGAGAATAGTCAATCAGTCAGTAGGGGTTGGCATAGAACACACCTTGTATTTGCAATGGATATAGGTTATGCTACAGGAACTTTAGCAAGCTATTTGGTAGGTTTGGTTGTCAGTAAAGCGTTTTCTACAGCCGCTTGGATGCTTGGTCCATTTGGAATAATCATTACAATGTTGCTTGGTTTTATAGTTGGTGAAATTGTTACACCTATTATAAACAATTTAGTTTTTAAATGGAATGGTAGAATACCAGGATTTAGATATGTTTTAGGCACAATCTCACTTTGGTGGTTTTGGGGAAGTAGTGACAATGATTTGAATATTATAGATATACTGTTTTTGATTGTTGGTGGAATTGGCGGTAAAATGGGACGAGGGTCTATGCCTGCTGGATCAACGCCACCTAGATTTGCATAATTATGGGATTTGGATCAGGATACAGAGGGTTTAAATCAGGTCAAAAACATAAATTAAGCCTATTTGAACAATATCTATTGATGTACACGGCTATTGTTATATTTATTGTGAACTTGGCTTGTATTGTAGTAAAAATAATACTTTGGACAATTTTTGATGATTTTAGACCAGTTTATGAAATTGCCTTTGTTTTAATAAATGTAACAATATTTTTCATTATTATTAAGCTTACAAAAGTCAATTTGGAAACGCACATTACCAAGACAAGATGGGCTTTTATTGTAGTATACTTGATTGATTTTTTTGTATTGCCAATTATTATAGCTGTACAGAATGACACAGTGCTTAGATATAGAGAATATTGGCAATATGCTTTATTTGCATTAATATTGTTTAGTGCTCTCGTAGTTGCAATATTTACTATCATCAGCAGTAAACAGCATAAACCATAAAGAAACACCAATAAACTAAAAAAGCATTGTTTTGGAATGGTGTAGTGCAATAGAAAACGTAATAGATAATGAACTCTATTTTACCACGATCTCCCCGTAGATAAGTCCTTAGTGGCTTTTTGCCGGGGTTTTCTTTTTTACATGCAACAACATACAACATTTATCACATACTTGTGGGGGGTGCAGCAAGTTTTTTTAGTGGTGTGTTGGCAATGCAAGTTGTATTTAGGGCAATTAGCAAAGCAAACTTTAAATGGTTTAGCTTGTACCTTT
>JAITUJ010000054.1 GCA_031286385.1 Clostridiales bacterium
TTTAGTGGTGTGTTGGCAATGCAAGTTGTATTTAGGGCAATTAGCAAAGCAAACTTTAAATGGTTTAGCTTGTACCTTTTTGTTTTAAGCATAGTGACTTTTTTAATTTATTTTTAAAGCAAAAATTTAACGGAATAGCATTAAATCTTTAATCAAGAATAATTTAAGTATTTTACAAAATTTTAGCCATAACTATTGACAACCCCAAAACATCTCATCTGGATATAAAACACGCTTTATATATGATTTGATGTCGGGGAGATATCCTAGATTATTATGTTGGACTGTTTCTTTGGTTTTTGTATTATTTTTTACATCAATATTACAAGGTTTGTTTTTTAAAGAATATATTGACTATTTGGTGGAAAAAAAGTATGTCTATATACAGTTCAACATAGCCGTAATTTGTTTTTTTGTTTTGGCTGTTGTAGTGGCGATATATTTGTTTGGTCAAAGAAAAAGGAAATGAATCACTTAAAAGTGATGGAGCAGTTTTTTTGGTAAAATACCTTTGTTTGTTTTTTAATGCACATCACAGTGTGTGACAGGACACTGTGATTTTTGCTATTGTTGTGACACAAAAAAGTAAGTTTGCATATTCTGCTACAAAGGGTAAAAACAAATGACAATAGCAGTATTATTTGGAGGAATGTCGTGTGAGCATGACATAAGTATAATTACCGGTTTACATGCTTTTCATATAGCTAGTATTAAGTACAATGTTATTCCTATTTATATAGACAGCAAAGGTGTATGGTGGACAGGCAAAAAATATAGAGAGATTACCAATTTTAAAGATAAATCTAACTTGGGTGGAGTTAAAGTTTTTTTAAAGCCAGGTGACAATACTTTGTATTTTAAAAAATCCAAAGTGAAGTGTAAGATTGATGTCGCAATAGTTTGTTGCCATGGGTTAAATGGGGAAGATGGCTCATTGCAAGGGCTGTTACAATTGTCTGGAATTGCATACACTGGTAGTTCTGTGCTGAGCAGTGCAGTGGGCATGGACAAAATAACGATGAAAAGATTGTTTAGTTCTATTGATTTGCCTATTGTCCCCTATGTTGGTTTTGAAAAAGACCAATTTGAAGAAGAACAAAAATTGGTCTTTAAAGAAATAACAGATAAACTGACTTATCCATTGATAGTGAAACCTAGTAATTTGGGAAGCAGTATAGGCATAAATATAGTAAAAGATGGTCAAAGTCTATTAAACGCTTTAAATTTAGCGTTTGAATGGGACAGTAGAGTAATCATAGAAAACGCTCTAACTGATTTTATAGAAATCAACTGTGCAGTGATTGGTGGACATAATTTTAATTTAATAACGAGTGAATTGGAGCAGCCGGCAGGTGTTGAAGAATTCTTGACATTCAATGACAAGTATAGTTCTAACGGTAAGTTGCAATCAAGTAGAAAAATGCCCGCGGATTTAGATGACTGTACAAGACAAAATGTAAGAGACATCGCAAAAAGTGCATTTAAAATTTTGGGTTGCAGTGGCGTAGTTAGATGTGACTTTTTGTTGACCAATGACGAGCAAACAGGGCAAAAGACTATGTATATAAATGAGGTTAACACAATACCCGGTCTTTTATCTAGTTACATGTTTGAACATAACGGTTTTATGAGCAAACTGTCTTTGTTAGAAAATTTGATATTGATAGCTTTACAAGAAAAACAACAAAGACAGAGTTTTAGATATTCTTATTACAGTAATGTGCTCTTAGATACGACAAAGATTGCAAAAAAATAGACTTAAAACAGTTGACATTTTTATTTTATTGTGTTATCATGTATGGGTAGTGTCGCGGGGTGGAGCAGTGGTAGCTCGCCGGGCTCATAACCCGGAGGTCGTAGGTTCGAGTCCTTCCCCCGCAACCACTTTCCTCTTATTTGTATCATTTTTGCCAATAACGAATATTGTTATTGGCTTTTTTATTTGCTTTTCGACATAAAAACAAAGCAAACTATAAAACTTGTTATTATTAGACACTCAAAATATTGTATAATAAAATTGTGAAAATTACTAATAAAATTAAAAATGACACTATGTATATTTGCCTTTTTGGAGAGCTTGACGAGCACACCGCACCCAACGCTAGACAGACAATAGACGCTTGCATTTTGCAAGGTGGATTTGGCAATGTTGTGTTGGATTTGTCAAACTTGTCGTTTATGGACAGTACAGGCATAGGTGTACTATTGGGACGATATAAAAAGATAAAAAAGTTGGGATTGACGGTGTGTATAGCGTCGCCATCGCAACAGACAGACAAGTTGTTGAAATTGAGTGGTATATATCAAGTAATGCCAAAAATTAGTTGATTTAAGTAAAAATAAATTGGTGAACAAATTATAAAATGTATTATGCAAAACATGGACTATACAGGAGAAATATGAATAATAAAGACGATAAAAAAGTGTTCAATCAAAACAAAATGACGATTTCAGTACAATCTAAGACTGTAAATGAAGCATTGGTTAGGAGCAGTGTAGCTGCTTTTTGTGCAGAACTTGACCCAACGGTTGACCAAATTAATGAGATTAAGACAGCACTGACAGAAGCTGTGAACAACTCAATAGTACACGGTTATGACGGTGACATTAAAGGGTTTGTACACATTGAGGCTACAATCAATGGAGATACTGTACATATTAGAGTACAGGATCAAGGCAAGGGAATTGCAGACGTCGAAGCGGCCATAAAGCCATTTTATACAACTAAGCCTGACCAAGAAAGAAGTGGTATGGGGTTTACAGTAATGGAAGCATTCATGGACAATTTAAAAGTTGTATCCAATGACAGAGGGACAGTCGTTGAGATGAGCAAGAGAATTAAAGCTTAAAAAATGATAGCCTTGATGAATGATTCACTTTTGCAATAAAAATATGTTAGAACAATTGCAGGTATTAGAACTGATAAACAAATCCAAAGACGGAGACAATGAAGCAAAAGAACAGCTTTTGTTTCACAACTCTCCACTTGTAAAAAGTGTTATCAGAAGATTTAAAAACAAGGGTGTTGAGTATGACGACTTGTATCAGTTGGGCTGTATAGGCTTTTTAAAAGCTATTAGCAATTTTGATCCATCATTTGGAGTAAAGTTTAGCACATATGCAGTGCCTATGATAGCCGGTGAAGTCAAGAGATTTTTGCGAGATGATGGGCTTATAAAAGTAAGCAGAGCAGTAAAATCACTTTCTATTAAAATAAATAGATATATAGAGCAGTACAAAAAAGAGAAAAGTGACAGTCCAAAAATAGAGTGCATTGCAAAACATTTTGGTGTGGAAGTTCAAGAAGTTGTGTTTGCAATGGATAGTGGTAAAATGCCATTGTCTATATATGATAAAGATGACAGTGATGAGTCTAGCAGTATTGTGGATAAAATAGCATGTTTAGAATCTTCGCAAGATTTGGATAAGCTTATTTTGAAAGATTTGATAGAAAAGCTAGAAGAGCGGGAGCAAAAGGTGATAATATTGAGATATTTTAGAGACAAGACGCAAGCAGAAGTTGCCAAAGTTTTAAAAGTCAGCCAGGTACAAGTTTCTAGAATAGAAAGCAAAATTATGCAAAAACTGAAAGAAGAACTTGTGGAAAAGTAAATTTAAAGTCAAATTCTTGTTGCATATATAATCTTTTTTGACAAATACTATGAATAAGGTATTATGTAGGAGGTTTTATGCAAGTAAAGAATAGACCTATAATTGGATTTATCAACCACAGCGAAAAAGAAATATTTAATCCAACCATGCACTGTGAGGTTAGCAATGAGGGTAGGTGATTTTGCATATGGTGAAAATAGCTATCAGTTGGATTCAAAAAGATACAATGAATATGTAAAAAGTGTAACACCACAAACAAGCACAGTAAAATCTCTTTCTCACAGTTTTGCTATTGGTGGATTTACATGTGTCCTAGCACAGGCGTTTTATGAATTGTTTGCAGTCATTTTACCCAACCAAGAGCCAGATATGATAGGGACATATGCACTGATGTCTATTGTTTTTTTGGCAATCCTGTTTACAGGTTTAGGATTTTATGATGCCATTGGCAGATGGGGAGGTGCTGGTGCTTTTTTGCCAATAACAGGTTTTGCAAATTCTATGGCAGCATCGTCAATGGAGTTTTATACAGAAGGTTTGGTATTTGGTACCAGTGTAAAGATGTTTAGCTTGGTAGGTCCAGTGATAGTTCATGGTGTACTGTGGTCTACTGTTGCTGGGATAATACACTATATTATTATGTTGTTTATTTAGTTAATTAAGGATTATATGCGTACAACTGTATTACACAAAAGTGACGGATGTGAGTTTGTCAACGACGAACAGTCATCAGTAATCATAGATACTGTGCAGGACAGCAGAGTGCTGTTTTTTAAAAATGCCCCTATATTAAGTGGCACTATGTCTGTTGTAGGCAAAAAAGAATTTTTGGGACCATTGGGTGAACATTTTGACTCTGTAAAAAAAGATCCCAAAATAGGTAAAAAGAACTTTGAAGCCGAAGAAATAGACTTTTTGCAGTCAGCAATAATTGGTGCTATACAGAAAGCAAATTTGAGTCTGCAAGAAGTTGACTTTTTGATATGTGGTGATTTACTCAATCAGTTGACAACGTCAAATTATGTGGCACGCAACTTAAAAATACCTTATTTGGGTTTGTACAGTGCTTGTTCGACTATGACGCAAGCTTTGGGTATCGGAGCACTCTTAGTGGATAGCGGTCAATGTAAGAATGTAGTTTGTGGTGTATCCAGTCACTTTGCGACAGCGGAAAGACAATTTAGAACGCCTTTGGAATATGGAGGACAAAAACCTCCCTATTCACAATGGACCGTTACAGGCGCAGGCGCTACTGTTTTGTCTAGTTCCGGACAGGGTATAAAACTGACTGCTGCGCTTTTTGGACAAGTGGTGGATTTAGGCGTGACAGATATAGCAAATATGGGTGCAGCTATGGCGCCTGCATTTGTGCACACTTTATCTCAATTTTTAAAGCATACGAATACAATTGCTTCCAACTATGACCTTATTGTATCTGGTGATTTGGGTAAATTGGGTTCTGACATTGCAAGAACACTTTGTTTAGAGAGAGGTATACTATTGGGTCAAAATTATATTGACTGTGGTGCAATAATATATGACAACTCTCAAAAAACATATCAAGGTGGTAGTGGGTGTGGATGCAGTGCAAGTGTTGTCAATTCCTTTGTACTCAACCGTATGAAACAAGGAATGTATTCAAAAGTGCTTTATTTAGCAACGGGAGCATTGATGAGTCCGCAAAGTTGCTTTCAAGGTGAAACAATACCGTGTATAAGTCATGCTGTATTGTTTGAGGCGTAATTTGCAAAAGATTGTATTTAAGTTGTTAGCTGACAGTATGTTCTGTCAATGTCAGTCTAAACAACTTATTGTCATTTGCAGAAACAACTGCTATGTCAGCAAAGCTTACATAGTTGCCGTTGTGTTCAGCAAATACCAACTTTTGTCCATACTGCTTTAAATTTTCTAAAATCATAGAAAAAATGTACGCTTGTGTTATGGTGTTGTTTTTTAGTTCAACATTTTCTTGTTCTTCACCGTCAATTTGACGATTGTTTGTTTGGTTTAAATTCATAAAAGAACTCCCTTTTTTGTATTTTAAATATTAACTTTTATTACATACTATTATACAACTATTCAATGATATTGTAAATTCAAAAAGTAATCAGTTAATCAAATTTATTGTCGTTTTTTTTGTTTTGTTGTTGCATATTTACGATTAAAGATTTTTTGTCCATTTTTGTACAAAAAGAATAAATATATTGTCATAATACTGTAAATTTACAAACAGGAAGTAACAAAATATGTATAAAAAATTGCATTATTTTTATATTTTAAAAAATCTAAAAATATAAAATATTATTTAAAATATTTACAATATTAAAGAAAATTTAAATAATTTGCATACTGCATTTCTTTGATGATATTTTGTGACAATTGATTTAAAATTAGTTTAAAAATAATTTACATAAATTGTATGTGATGTTGTGTAATTTATGTCCTTGACAAATATGACACTATGGTATAAACTCATACTTGAAGGAGTCAATTATGAGAGAACACACATTTAATAAAATTTTGAAATATTTATTTTTTATTTTACTTTTTATAATTTTACTTTTAATAGTGCGATGTAATGTATATTCAGAAAAGTTTCCTACTTTTTATAATAGACAAGATTACAGTTGCAGTTTGAGGTACAGTGATTTTAGCAGTGTGCAGAAAGCAGACTGTAACGGGCATTCAAACATTGAATTTATGGATACAGTTGTAATGCAAAGCAATCAAGACAATTTCATTTCTGCTCAAAAGGACATAAAAGACCCAAGATTTTTATCGATTATTTGTGCCGGTTTGTCAGCTGGTTTTGCAATAGCTTTAATTATTGTATTGTTGCTGACAAAACATTAAGTGCCAACTTTTGATTGCTATATTTTGAAAAATACATTATAATAAACTTATGTACTCACAACAAAGAATACGCAATTTTTGTATTATCGCACACATAGACCATGGCAAATCTACTCTTGCTGACAGGCTCATGGATGCTACAAACACAGTGTCAAAAAGAGAGCAACAAGCACAGTTGTTGGACAGTATGGATTTGGAAAGAGAGAGAGGTATAACTATAAAATTGACACCTGTCCGTATGTTTTATCAAAAGGATGGTATTGAATATACTTTCAATCTTATAGATACTCCTGGGCATGTGGATTTTAGTTATGAAGTCAGCAGATCGCTTGCTGCGTGTGAAGGTGCAATTTTGATAGTTGATGGAGCCCAAGGCGTAGAGGCTCAAACGCTTGCAAATGTCTATTTGGCATTGGATAATAATTTGCAAATCATGCCAGTTATCAATAAAATTGATCTTCCTCAAAGTAGACCAGAGCAAGTAAAAACGGAAATAGAAGATATTATAGGTATTGATGCAAGTGACGCTCCACTGATTAGTGCCAAATCTGGAATCAATATAGGACAAGTATTGGACAAAATTGTAGATGATTTTGTTGCGCCTACTGGTGATGAGTGTGCACCATTGAAAGCATTGATATTTGATAGCTATTATGATAATTTTAAAGGGGCTGTTTGTCTTGTTCGCGTCATAGATGGGCAAGTAAAACAGGGAACAAAAATACGCATGATGGCAACAGGCAAAGACTTTGATGTAGTTGAAGTGGGGGTGTTCACCCCTCGCCCGATTACAGTGGACATTTTGCGTGCAGGTGAGGTAGGTTTTGTGTGTGCTAGCATAAAAAATGTTGCAGATACAGCTCCAGGTGATACAATTACAGAGAGTAACCGTCCTTGTGTTGAGGCCTGCCCTGGT
>JAITUJ010000013.1 GCA_031286385.1 Clostridiales bacterium
ACCTCAAACTCACCACCAACATTCTGCAACCCATACAATACATCTACTATACAATTACATACATGTACTCCACTCAAAATACCTAGCATCATAGCTAGATTGATTAATTGATTGATTGACGCCCTGCAACCTCATAATCTCATTTCCCCCAAAATCACTGATTGCTATTACCTTGACAAACCATAATATAACTCTAATGTAATATTATGTAAGTATTATACCATAATACTTACTATCTGTCAACCACTTTTTACGCTATTTTTAATATCTTAAATTAGTTTTGTATTTTATTTTATCACTATTTAATTTAGTTTTTTTAAAAAAAGCTCACTCTAAAATAATTTAACAGTGAGTTTTTTATACAACCTATTGTGACTTATAAAATTTTATGTTAAACAAACAATTTCGTTCCGTATTTTAAATATTATCAAAAAACTTTTTAGACAATAGCATTAGTCGTTATTGACAAATACAAAGTCGTCTTCATTTTTTAAGTTTAAAATTTCTATCGCCTGTTCTCTCAATTTAAATTTTTGAATTTTACCGCTTGCAGTCATAGGAAAACTATCTACAAAGTGCACATAACTTGGAATTTTATGTCTTGCCAACGACTTTGCAACATACTCTTTTATTTCCTTTTCATTTGCTTTACATCCAGCTTTTAATATGCAAAATGCAAAAGCCTCTTCACCATATTTTTGAGATGGAACAGACACAAGCTGGATATCTTTGATTTTTGGATTAGTGTACAAAAAATCCTCTATCTCTTTTGGAAAGATATTTTCTCCCCCTCTAATTATCATATCTTTGATTCTACCAGTGATTTTATAATACCCGTCGCTACCTCTCACAGCCAAATCACCTGTGTGCAGCCAGCCATCTTTGTCAATGGCATTGTTTGTAGCTTCAATGTCATTGTAATATCCTTTCATGATATGATAGCCCCTACTCACAAACTCTCCACTCACTCCATCAGGAACATCTTTCCCAGTGTGTGGATCAATTATTTTGGTTTCTACATGGTCCATCTGACACCCAACTGTACTCACCTTTCTTTCGATACTGTCACTACACAAGCACTGCGTGCAAGCTGGACTTGCTTCTGTCTGTCCATAAAGACTGGTTATGTCACACATATTCATTTTATCAACAACTTGTTGCATAACGCTTTGTGGACAAGGCGAACCTGCCATCACTCCTGCTCTTAGTGTAGAAAAATTATATTTATCAAAATCTCTGTGTGACAATACGTTTATAAACATAGTCGGTACACCGTGTAAAGCAGTACATTTTTCGTATTCAACGGCATGCATAACTTTTAATGGCGAATAGTACAACAATGGTATCATAGTACTTCCATGCGTCACACAAGCAAGTATAGCAACAACTATACCAAACACATGGAAAAAAGGTACAGGAATACACAATCTATCTTTTTCAGTAAAATTCAATCTTCCACCAATTGCCTTTGCATTGTTTATAATATTAAAGTGTGTCAACATTACACCTTTTGGAAAGCCAGTAGTTCCACTAGTATACTGAATATTGATTACGTCATCTGGTTTACACTGTGATTTTGCAAACTGATAGTCATCTTGTGATACAAGACAACCAAAACTAACAATCTCATTCCAATTAAACATGCCACTGTAATGTCCATCAATAGATACCAAAATTTTCAATTTTGGTAAACTAGCGCATTCAAGCTCACCTTTTTTACAAGTTTTTAATTCAGGGCAAAGTGAATATATTATTTTCTGACAGTCAATGTCTTTTATACCATTACATACAAAAAGAGCTTTGCTATCTGATTGCCTCAATAGATACTCAATTTCAGATTGTTTGTAGTTTGTATTGACCGTAACCAACACCACTCCAATCTTTGAAGTAGCAAACAAAAGTATCAACCACTGCGGATAATTTGTAGCCCATATCGCTATATGATCACCTTTTTTAAATCCCATTCCCAGCAAACCCTGTGCAATTGTGTCTACTTCTTTATTAAACTCATAGTATGTACGAGTATAATCACATTCAATATACTTTACAGCATTTATATGGCTGTATTTTATTGCAGCATCTTCCAATAACTGACCCATCGTAATGTTTAATAATGTCTGTTTCATGTGACTAGTATAGCATAAAAATTTACAGTTGTCTACATAATTTAATCAGCAGTATTGCCTCGTTCACACTTTAAAGATGCCCAACTTTCAAGACACACTCATAAACTTTGTCTATTTTACTTTGTAGCTTATGTAAAGAATGTTGCATTTTAATACGCTAACATTCTTTGTTTAATTACAACTGGTCATCTCATTTAAAAACTCATAGACACATCTTGATAGCTTATTTTGTCTTCATCAAGATATAGTACCTTATATTGCTCCAAATGTTTATGCAACCCATTATCCTCAAAATCCCTAGTTTCAAAATACTCATAAAAATAATCCGACATTTTTATGGCTACTCCGCACAAATTGTCATAACTGTTCAAATCCTTATATTTATCTGGTTGATTGATAAACTCTTGAATAAAATCAAACACTAAGTTGTGCCTTTTTCTACTATGTGCAGTAACCCTGGATTTGCTCATTTTCCCCCTACTAAGAGGAGAACTTAAAATATCATCACCACCACAATAATAACAAAAAAGGACACTCAGTGGTGAATATATCATCACTAGTATCCTTTCTTAACATACATTTTAATATGCATGCAGCTGTAAAACCAATTTTCGGTAGTGTATTTATCGCCCACCTACCTTGTTTTTATTGTTTTTCTACATCTTTATTTCACACATAGACATTAGTCTAATTTTTCATTAGTATATCTTTTATTTAGGACTGCTTACATGAACTACACGACAACCTATTTACATAACAACGACTTATATATAATTTTTGAACAAATTGAATGGAAGTTTTTAGAAAGTAAATTTATATGCTATGTCATTTCAACACTTTTGCCAAAAACTGACCAGTGTAACTGTCTTTAACTTTAGCTATCTCTTCTGGCGTTCCACTAGCGAGTATTGTTCCCCCTCTGTTTCCACCTTCTGGACCTAAATCAATTACATAATCAGCAACCTTTACTACTTCAAGATTGTGCTCTATCACTATTACAGTATTGCCACTATCTACAAGCTTGTCCAAAATTGTTATCAACTTGGCCACATCATGTATATGCAAGCCTGTTGTAGGTTCATCTAACACATAAAGCGTCTTACCTGTCTGTCGCTTAGCAAGCTCTGTCGCCAGCTTTACTCTCTGTGCCTCCCCTCCACTCAATGTTGTCGCTGGTTGACCTAGTTTTATATATCCTAAACCTACTTGATTTAATGTGGATATTTTATTGTAAATTGCTGGTATATTTTCAAAAAATGTGACGGCATCCTCCACTGTCATATCCAAAACTTCACTTATATTTTTGTCTTTATACTTTACTGATAAAGTTTCTCTATTGTATCTAGCTCCCTTACAAACTTGACAGGAAACAAAAACATCGGGCAAAAAATGCATTTCAATTTTTATTATGCCATCACCGCTACAATGTTCGCATCTACCCCCTTTTACATTAAAACTAAATCTGCCACTTAAAAAGTTGCGCTCTCTTGCATCTTGTGTCTTTGCAAAAAGCTCTCTAATTGCAGTAAAAACTCCTGTATAGGTTGCTGGATTGCTTCTAGGGGTACGCCCAATTGGTCCCTGGTCTATATCTATAATTTTATCAATAAAATCTACTCCGTATAAATTTTTATACTGCCCTACTTTTTGTCTTGTGCCGGATACCATGTTGGACAATGCCGGGTACAATACTCCATTGACTAGACTTGATTTACCACTGCCAGAGACTCCCGTGACTGCTGTCAAACAACCTATTGCAAATTTTGCTGAAACTGATTTTAAATTATTTTGTGTGACTCCCTCAATTTGAATAAACTTATTTTTATGTTTGCGTCGCTTTTTTGGTATTGGTATGTTTAATAATCCCGAAAGATATTTACCAGTAATAGAACTGTCGCTAGACATGATTTGTTCAGCCGTTCCTGCTGCAATGATGTTCCCACCGTGCACACCAGCACCTGGACCCACATCTACAATGAAATCTGCCGCACGCATAGTATCATCATCATGCTCTACAACAATAAGTGTGTTACCCAAATCTCTAAGTGCAAACAGAGTATCTAGCAAACGCTGATTGTCTTTTTGATGCAAACCTATACTAGGTTCATCAAGTATATACAGTACTCCTACAAGCCCACTTCCTATTTGAGTAGCTAGTCTAATCCTCTGTGCTTCTCCTCCACTAAGAGTAGCACTTGACCTTGACAAGGTAAGATACTCTAAACCGACATTTTTTAAAAACCTTGATCTTGATATTAATTCCTTAAAAATAGGCTGTACAATATTCTCTAAGTTTGGGTCAAATTTTATGTTTGTTACAGTTTCATAAAAATCTAGTATACTCAACTCACACATCTGTGCTATACTTTTACCATCTATCAATACACTCAAAGCCTCAGGTTTTAGGCGTTGACCTTTACAATCAGGACAAGGAACGGTAGACATGTACTTCTCTATCTCAATCTTGCTGTACTCACTTGTAGTTTCTTTGTACCTCCTTTCCAAATTTTTTATTATACCTTCAAAAGATCGACGCATAACACCACTAAAACTACTGCCTTCATACTTCACCTCCACAGCTTCATCATTTCCATAAAGTAATATATCTTGAATATTTTTTGGCAACTCTTTAAAGGGAGTATTTAAGTTAAATTGATAACGCCTTGCGAGTGCTGCAAAAAAAGAATCACTGATAGAACCGTCCGTAATTGCCCAACCAGATACAGATAATGCACCTTGTGCAATAGATTTACTCCCATCTCCATAAATCAGTTCTGGATCAATTTGTTGCTTATAGCCCAAGCCTGTACACTTTGAACAAGCACCAAAAGGGCTATTAAAGCTAAAAATTCTAGGCTCCACTTCTTCTACACTTATACCGCAATCTTGGCAAGCATATTTTGTATTGTAAGTCACTGGTGTCTGCTCCTTATCATTTACGATTTGATAAACCATTACCAAACCATCACCGTGTAAAAGAGCAGTTTCTAAGCTTTCACTCAACCTTTTATTAATACCTTCTTTGATGATTAGCCTATCTACTACAATATTTATGTTGTGCTTTTGATTCTTATCAAGAGGTATTTTATCCTCTAAATTAAACATTACATCGTCTACCCTAGCTCTTGCAAATCCAGATTTTCTAAAACCTTCGAGCAATTTGCCGTATTCTCCCTTTCTGCCTCTTACAACAGGAGCCTCGATTATAAGTCTAGCACCTTCACCCAAAGCTTTTATCTTATCTACTATGATATCTATGGACAACTTGCTTATCTCTTTCCCACAACTGTGACAGTGCACAGTTCCCAATCTTGCAAAACATAGACGCAAATAATCATAAATCTCCGTAACTGTACCTACTGTGCTGCGTGGATTTCTACTTGTTGTTTTCTGGTCAATTGAGATTGCAGGGCTTAAACCTTCTATACTGTCCACTTCAGGTTTTTCCATTTGACCCAAAAACATTCTAGCGTAAGAAGACAAACTCTCTACAAAGCGCCTTTGACCTTCTGCAAATATAGTATCAAAAGCCAAACTTGTTTTTCCGCTACCACTAAGCCCTGTAAAAACAACCAATTTTTGTCTAGGAATTTCTAAATCAATATTTTTAAGGTTGTTCTCTTTTGCACCTTTAATAATTATTTTGTCGTTCACCTTTACCTCGAAATATGCCAATGCACAAGTTTAAAAATCTTTACATTAATATATCACAAAATGAAAAAAAAATCAAGGACAAATCACAGCAAAAACTGACAAAAAACTACTCTCTAAATTTTTATAGAAAGTAGTCAATCATTTTTTAAATCAATAATTTTTTATAACATTAAATCTTTTTTAAATTTAGTCAGGTTTTCAAACCCATTTGAGTTTACCAAAACCATATCCTCTATTCTCACTCCCCCAACTCCCCCTATATATACGCCAGGTTCAATTGTAACTACATTGCCTTCTTGCAATATATCTTGACTAGATTGACTAATTCTTGGGTATTCATGAACGGCTACACCTATACCATGCCCAGTAGAATGAACAAATTTATCCCCGTAACCATTTGCTCTCAAGCTTTCCCTAGCCAAATTGTCAATGTCTTTACAGGAAACACCAGCTTTAATTCCTCTCATAGCTATTTCTTGTGCTGACTTTACTGCATGAAACGCTTTTACCATCTCTTCACAGACCTCACCTATACAAAATGTCCTTGTCATATCGCTACAATATCCGTTGTACAGTGCACCCATATCTATCAATATCATATCGTTCTTTTTTAATTTCCTGTATGTTGGAGTGTGATGCGGGTAAGCTGAGTTTTCCCCAAAAGCAACTATACTGCTAAATGAAGTGCCACTAGCTCCAAGTTTGACCATTTCAAAGTACAACTCAATGGCTACATCTCGTTCTGTTATGCCAGGCTTTAATAGTGACTTGACCCTATCCAATGCTTTTTCTGCTATCTTTTGAGCATCTCTCATGTTGCCAATCATATGTTCTTTTTTGACAGCTCTCTCTTGCGATAAATATTCGCCAACTGGTACAAGTTCCATGCCTAAAACTGATTGAAGTTTATCAAAGCTATTTTTTGTGATCGTAAACTCTTCATATCCTATGACTTTTGACTGCAATTGCATACACTCACTTGCAATGATTCCATACAAATCTCCACCTTGCTCAACGATGACAACTTTAAAATCCTTTACATTTTCATGTGCAAAGCTTGTGTACCTGCTGTCAGTAATAAAAATATTTTGCTTATCATTTAAAATCAATGCACCGTAAGAAGTGTGTACATTGCTATAAAAAAACCTATTGTCACTGTGCAACAATACAATTGTATCTGCACCACATTTTAAATCTAACATAACTATATTATAACACAATATTTGAAATGTGGCAACAAAAAACTTTTATACAATTAGCAAACAAATATGTCAAAATCAAGTTTACGATATATTACTTTGATAAATAATTTTTTATAAAACAATCATACGCTGACAAAGCAGCGGTAGCACCGCTACCCAAAGAAATCACAATTTGTTTGTATACACTATCCGTACAGTCACCAGCAGCATATACGCCCTGCATGCTAGTTGCACCAAACTTATCTACAATAATTTCTCCTCTCTGGTTTAAATCAACTGTATTTTGCAAAAATTTTGTATTTGGGAAAAGTCCTATCAAAATAAAAATACCTTGAACTTTTAGCTCCACTGTTTTATTGGAGGACATATCTAAATAAGAAACTTTCTCTACTTTACTGCTGCCCGAAATTTTTTGAGTATTGGCTCGTGTTACAATGCGAATATTTTTAAATTTTTTCAGTCTTTCAATCAATACGCTGTCCGCTTTTAAACTGTCAGCGTATTCTAGTAAAACAATAGATTTCACTATCTTAGCCAAATCAATAGCCGCCTCTACTCCACTGTTACCTCCACCCACAATGACAATATCTTTGTTTTTATATAGAGGTCCATCACAGTGCGGGCAATAAGAAATGCCTTTATTTTTAAATTCAGTTTCGCCCTCTATACCTAAATCTCTCCACTTTGCTCCCGTTGCAATTACGGCCGTAGCTGCTGTCAAATTTGCACCGCTAGACAAACTAACTTTCAAGTAATCTCCATCTCTATAAAGTTTTGACACCTGTTGCCCCAATATCATGTCAATAGGATAATCACTTAAATGATTTTTCACATTGTCAACAAACTGTGGTCCTGTCGTATTCTTTATCCCGATAATATTTTCGATGGACAGTGTATCCAAAACTTGTCCACCAATGTTTTGACTCAAAAGACCTGTCTTTATACCCTTTCGCGCTGCATATATTGCAGCGGCTACCCCAGCAGGTCCTCCACCAATAACCATCAAGTCATACGGTTCACTGTTAACTTTTTCAAAGTTATCCACTCCTAATTTTTCAAGAATTTGATGCAGACTGAAACGCCCAACAACCCACTCTTTGTCATTTAGCCATACAGTAGGTACAGACAACACTTGTTTCTGTTCAACTTCATCTGCAAAATTACCTCCTTCTACTGTCGTATGGGTGATATTGTCATTTAACACACTCAAAATATTCAAACTTTGTACTACTTCTGGACAGTTATGGCAGCTTAAAGAAATATAAGTGACAAAATTCAGTTTTTGTTTGATACTCTTTATTTTTTCTATCAATTTATCATCAATTTTGGGCTTTCTGCCACTGACATGTATCAAAGCCATAACAAAGCTATCAAACTCATGACCCAAAGGAATACCAGAAAAAACGATACCACTAACCCAATCTTTGCGATCAATAGAAAAACTGTCAGGTCTTTCTAATTTTTTTTGTTTGTAACTTATTTTATCAGATAATTCAGAGATTTCCATTACAAATTGTGCTACCATAGAATTGCTTTGAGTAGATTCACCCAAACCTAAAACTACATCACACTCAATGTATTCCAAATATGGTTGAATTTGTAGCCTAATTTCTTCATCCAGCAAAGGCTGATTGTTATCTTTCATATTATATTCCTTATAGCATACTTTACCAAAGTTGGCAAACACTGCTCCTACCTGTAAAAATCAAATTTTTTAAACTTAATTCCACATTATTTACAAACTTAAAATCAAAACAAGATATTCTAAAACCTTTTATAAAACAAATGACGGAACATTTTCAGCCTCCGTCATTTGTAAAAAATGTTGTGCAAAACACAATGTATTCTTATATTTTACCCACTAAATCTAGACCGGGTTTCATAGGCTTGTCACCCTGTTTCCACTTTGCAGGACAAACCTCATTCGGATTTTTTTTGATATGTTGCGCTGCTCTAACTTTTTCTACAAGTACATTTGCATCACGTCCAATACCAAGCTGATTTATTTCTGCTGTTTGTACAACACCATCAGGATCAATGACAAATGTACCCCTAAAAGCAAGTCCAGAATCTTCATTTAATACATCAAATATTCTTGATATTTTGTGTGAAGGGTCACCCAACATAATGTACTCTACTTTACTAATAGCAGGCGAATGCATACTCCATGCAGCATGTACAAAATGCGTATCTGTGGACACTGAATAAACTTCCACACCCATCTTTTTTAGCGTAGCGTACTGGTTTTGCAAATCTTCTAGTTCTGTAGGGCAGACAAATGTGAAGTCTGCAGGATAAAAACATACAACTGACCATTTGCCAATAAAATCTCTATCAAAACTTACTGGGAAAAAGCCACGACCCTTTTGAAAAGCTTCTGTTTCAAAGCTATCTATTCTTTTACCTATAATCATAGATAATTACTCCTTAAAAATTTTTATTGTCATTTTTGATTTTATCAATAAATTAAAAATCAAAAATATCATATATCAATGCTATTATAAACTGTTTATCAAAACTTGTCAACTACAAATCACTCTGCACTGTTAAAAAGTTGTTAAAGACAAACAAAATAACAAATTATATGTAAAGGGCGACACTTTGGTCACCCGAATTGAGTGTCATTAAAAAATTTAGTTTTTATGCGTTGTTGTTGGTACTTTGACCTTTTTAAATCTAATCAAATATACAAATGCACCCAAAATCAAGACAATAGCAACGACTATCAAAATTGTACTTATAGTAGCCAAAGGAATTCCGCCTGACGATGATTTAGGTAACACTATTATGGTATCAGATATCACAGTAACAAGCCCCACATTATCCGTGACAGTGTACCTCACAGTCCAGTGACCACTTGCATTGAGATTCCAACCTATCCCTTGTGACAATCTGTCCGTAGATTCACCTACTACATTGCCATTTGGATCTATCAATTCCTTTCTAAAATTTAAGCCCCTATCTCTAATTTGTGTTGCCACTCTACTATCTTCTTGATTGACATTTCCATTTGGGTCAGGTGTAATTCCTATAAGGTCCTCCAAATATATCATGTCAAATACAAAATTGGTATCAAACGATCTAGTTATTGTCCTACTATAATTTCTACCGGAGATACTTTTGTTTTCGTCTATACTAAACTCTGGCGAATTTGTTCTGCCAACCCATATAGAATAGCTTTGTTCTGCACTCACATTTCCTTGAGTAGCTGTATAAGTTATCGTATATTCTCCATTTTCTACTGGAACAAAGTACCAACCAGTTTGACCGTACATAGGGTGATCTTCGTCAGTAAATATCGGGTGGTCACTAGGCAAGTCATCTGTTCTAAAAGTTTCTACTCTTACACCACCCACAGTAATTTCTGGCTGACTTACATTAAAATTGCGGCCTGAATTGAAAGCTACGACATTGGGTAATACATAAATGTCATTTTGGTCACTAGCAATATCTAAATGCATTACAAAACCACGATTGCCACTTACGCTAAATATAACATTCTCATCACTGTCAGAAACTTGAATATTGTGTAAACCATCATCCATCGTGTCACCATTATTCCAATCAGCGTTGTCCGTACTCAAAAAAGAATCTCCAAGCCATTGGTTATTAGAACCATCGACACCTCTATTGAAAGCTCTTTGCTCATAAAGGAAAGTACCCTCAACTCGTGGAGTGAATGTATTGCCCATCAACTCAAAAGGACCACCTGTAATGCGTCGTCGAGTGTGTGCATTTTTGCTTTCACTAGGAAAACTCCAAGATGGCAAGCTTACTGATGAGAATAAATCCATACTACTAGGCACTATTTGATTGGACCTTTCATAGCTTGAAGCACTGCGACCTACTGATGAACTGTTAGACTTTGGAATTGCTCCTCCACCATTTGTTCTATCGACAGAAAAATAACCAACATCTATTGTGTTTATACCTCGTGCAGTGAATGCGCGTATTGTAATCGTATGTTCGCCCGAACTGGTAGAAAGAAAACTGATATTGCCTACATTTAGACTGTAAGTGTCGCTAGCACTATCGTAAGACCACCAAGAATCTACGGACATTCCATTTGTCAAAAGTTCGGGAAATTCATTCAACACATAGTCAGGACCAGTAATTCCATTACCACTTGTGCTACCAGTGTACCTTTCCAAAGAATGAATGGAAATCTCAAAACCGATAAACTCTCTGTCCTGCTCAGTCAAACCAGAAGCCACAACAGCACCACCCAAGTTGACTTGTTGCCCTTGCGTAAAAGTAGCGTCCAAATTTAAGTGACTGACTATATCAAGTTTGTCATTTATCTCTTTATTATTAAATAACTCTGTTACGACAGATACACTTCTAGCTATAGAACCCACAGTCAAAGAGTCGGTATCTGGACTTGCCAGTGATGTGTTTCCTGTAAGGCTAGTGGCTTTTAAACTAAATTGCAGTGTTGCTATTCCGTTTTTAGCACCTGTTGTCAAGTCTACTATGTTGCCAAATTCTCTTGCCAAATCATCGGACTGATATTCTGTTAAATACACCTTATCGTCAATCCAAACCAATCTTTCGATACCTTTCAAATCAAATTTCTGTGTCGTTTGACCACTTTGATCAACGCCATCTCCGTCATTTACTTTTAGAGTGTACTCCATTTTTGGTCTTTCATGGTTAACAGATGATACAGTAGGGGTAGGTATCCAATATTCCAATGTTTCATCTGCCACCAAAAACGACTCAACGACAGGCAGACTTGCATGTGCTGGCGAATTATCCACAAAGTTAGAACTTACGTCAATAGAATAGCGTCGTGTTGTCGTTCTACCAGCAGCATCTATAAATTTATACTCCAAAGTATATACACCTGCAAAGTCAACTTGTTGTGCATTTGCAAAACTTGAATATTCAGCAAAATTAAATCCGTCTTTAAATACACTTTGAGAATTAAAAACGAGTCCGCCATCTGTCACACCCACTTTTTCACCCAAATTTTGTTGTTCAGGATTGCCAAACAAATCATTAAAACGCCAAATGTCCGTGCCTTGTGGATTTATCAGTGTAGCTTCTACTCTAATGACAGAATTTGCTGTATCCCCCTCTGTCACTCTCAACTTGGACACATTGTCTACAATTTCCATTCTGTCTTCAAAGTATGGGTCACCTTCTTTTTGACCCTCCAATTTTGGTCCTGGAAAGTATAGCGTGCTATCCGTCAATTGTACAGTTTGGTATCGACTGCTGTTTGGTTGTTGTATAAAGTTCCCATTGCTGTCCGTTGCCAATAAACTTACAGTAGCTCCCCATTGAGAAGGAATCATGTAGTCGTCTATCCTTTGCACAACGGGAGACAAACCGTCAATTACCGTCACAGTAAACCTATGTTGTTGACTAGGATTTAATCTTGTGTACTCCACTCCATTTATTACAACGGGTGTAGTATCACTAAAACGGCTACTAAAAGCTTGATAAGTCACTTGATAGTCCCCTGTCAAAGTAGGATAAAATGACATGTTTTGACCATTATCAAAATAGACAGGCTTTGCTTTTTCTCCAATGACACCTGTTGCCCAACCAGTCTTTTTGTCAAACTGAATAGGGTCATTTTTGTCAATTTCTTTTACAGGGCTACCGCTAGGATCTATTACGGTAACAACTATCCTGATATCATTGCCTTCATATACATCAGAACCACTAGCTTTTGGCAATTGAACTTGGGTATTCAAGTTTCCCGTATTTGATGGTGCAGAAACTTGTAATCTTGGAGTGCTGGTATTATCAAATCTATTTTGCAAACTCACTTTATAGTCTTTTGTCAAAAGAGGTGCAGCTCTACCAGTATCTGTGCTGAAAAATGAATACCTAATAAAGTAAGTTATATTCTGATCATCTGTTGGAAACCTAAAAGGTTTCTCCCTTGTACCTTCACCTTGCAAAGTAACAACTTCACTGTTGTTGCTTTGACCACTCATTCCACCACGACGCACATCTACTATGACATAATTATTGCGCGTATCGTCAAAATTGCCCAACTTAGACCCATCTAATAGATTGCTAAACAAATCATCCTCTGTACCCAATATATTGCTTCTTGTCCCAAAATCGTCATAAGACACTACGGTTGCTTGCGGCAATTCTACCCAATACTTTTCTCCATTTTCTGGCGACCTCGGCGCTATGGATGGGATAGATGCACCGTCATTTTCTACTTCCAAAATCAAATCGTCTTCCACATAAGACAAAATACTAAAATCCCTGTATTGAGAACCACTTACAGGATCGCTGTATATCAAATTGTAATGTCCCACCTCACTAGCTACTATTTCACCATTTGAATCAATTTGAGATGATACATCCATGCCACTCGGTGACATCAATTTGATATCCAACCCGCTGACAACTTCTACATTAAAACTTCCACCAAACTTAACCCTCTTTTGCACTTCCACTGATGACATTAAAGGGTCAATGACAGCTCTGCTGATATGCCCCCTACTTGTGCCACGAGGACCAAAATCAAAAGTCCGTGCCCAAGCTAATGACTTTGGACTGGAAAACAAAAGTGTCGTAATAACCACAAAAGCCACTAAACTTGCAACCAGCTTTTTTCTGTTTGATAAAACTCTCATTATAAATTTTTACTCCCTTAGTTTTGTTATAAAATACACTTGTCCAAAAAAATAATTCCCACTTAAAAATATCTATCTAAACTTTGTCTTTTATTAAGCTACCAATAAAGTTTGTACTGTAATCAATACATAATCTGACAACTCATACACTAATATACAATAAATTGAAACCAATGTCAAGTATTTTTATTACTATTTGTCACAAAAATTTATCGCAAAAAATTGTATCTTTAAGAAAATCAATCAAAAAACTTTTGTATTGAGCCCTAACAATTTAATAGTTGTAACCCCTGCCATTTAATTGTACAAATAGACTTTTTTACAAGTTGAAACTTAAAATATTAAAATCAACATTTTTACTATAATGTGAATATTTGGTAAATTTTATGCGTTTAGCAAAAAAATTCTATAAAGACCGTACAGTGTCAGGCTCCTATCCACTACATCAAATACACTGCTATGCGACTTTAAAAGTTGGCTCAACCCTCCCGTGCAAATTACTTTAAAGTCTGTATTCAACTCTCTTTTTATGGAATTTACGATATACTCTACTGCCCCAATAAATCCATATATTATCCCTGACTGCATATTGGCAATGGTGTTTTTACCTACAACCATAGTGGGCGCTATCAGTTCAATCTCTGGCAAGCGTGCTGCACTGTTACTCAAACTGTCTGCACCTGTCTTCAACCCCATACTAATGGCTCCCCCCAAAAATTGCTTTTGAGCATTTATTACATTAAAAGTAGTCGCCGTGCCACAATCAATCACTATCAATGGTGCACCATATTTATAAACTGCGGCTACACATCCAGCAATTCTATCCGCACCCACTTCTTTTGGGTTGTCATACTTTATGTCCATACCTGTCTTAATGCCGCTTCCCACAAAGAGTGCCTTTTTACCAAAGTAATATTCACACACTCTTTCAAACGAATAGTTCAAGTTTGGATTTACACTGCCTATGACAATACCTTTGATTTTGTCCGGTGCAACTCCATTCCTATCCAACTGTGCAACGATATCAACACCATATTCGTCGCTTGTCCTTGGTGGCCGTGAAGACAATCTAAAACTAAATGCAAGTATGTCTTTGTTAAAGACACCTATTTTAATGTTTGTGTTTCCTATGTCAATTGCTAAAATCATAAATCTATCTTAAATTTGTTGAGTATTTTTTAACTCAACTTTCATTCGTTTTACTATAATACGAGACATTACAGGGGTAATAATTGAGTTCATAACCAATTCTAAAATTGCTGTGGGAATGATAAAGGCTACGTATGCCCACGTTGTAACAAAATTAGAATACGCTTCTGGAACAAATATTACAATTGCACCTATTACAAACAGAGTATTTGCAGAACTGCCAAAAATGGCACAAAAAATTCCTGTCGGTATAATTTTTGACTTGCTAATATAAAACACAAATACGCTGACATAGTGTGCTACCAACCCTGCAAACAGTCTAGGCAAAATTGCCAAGTGTGGATTGGATTGAAAAGCCAATCCGACTACCGAGGGTCTTATATAAGCAAATATCCAACTAATTATACCTGCTGTAAGTGAAACATACACGGATATTTTAATTTTTCTAAAAGCCGATATCACCACCAAAACCGGTATAAAGCCAAAAAAAGGCAAACCAAAAGACGGAGGAATAAGTGACAAGACTATTATGAGTGCAGTTGCAATAGAGCATACCGCCACTAGTCTAGATTGTTTCATAAAAAACTCCTATATTTTTAAACCCATATAACATTACTGATGATTACTGGGCTCTGTGAATTGATTTTTATACTGACGGCGTCATTCCAAAAAAGTTGACCTTTACCTTTAAATTCACTCTCTCGCAAATGCAATTTACTCCAACTGCGATCAGGTTCTATCTTTGTCTTAAAAACAAAAGGCTCAAATCCGGACTTTGACACCACAGTAAATGTAAGCTCTTGTGTTGTATACGAACAAATACTAAGTTGTAAAATATTGTTTACTTCACCTTTGTATTTTTGGTCACCTATTTTAAAAGATGCCAATTCACAACTAGTACCCGTCACACCCACTATCCCAAAAGGTCCTTCAACCATTTCCACACCGCCACTTATCGCGGACTCTCTGTCCACAACTGTCCAATCATCTTGTTGCATTTCGCCATCATACACAAGCCGCATTCTATTTATGCTGGTCTGTTGACTGTCCAAAGTTATACTTGTCTTTAACATTGTTGTGCTAAAACAGTACCCATTTTTAAAAACTACATTGGCATAAGTCCTGTACTCTGTTATCCCTTGTTCTAAATCAATTTTGGACAAAAACTCTCCATCGCCCAAGTTTTCCACTTTATTTTGATACCAATATCTAAACTGGGGCAGTGTGGTTGTCAAAAAATCACTAGCGGACACAAAGACTTGAACGTGTTCGACTACACTGCTGTCCGCTTTTATATGAAAGTATATGCTGTCATTGTTTACTTTTTTTTGAATTATTGGAGTACTTGGCATAAAAGCAAACTTATCTAGGGACTGCATGATATCAGACAACCATAGAAGTTCATTTTGACATTGCAACTTACCTACTGTATGATTACAACTCTGTGATATGGACAATCGTTTTGTAATGTTTGTAAAAACTGAACTCTCTGACCCTATTGTACTAAACAATTCTGCCATGCGGTCAAAACTGCCATCCCCCTCATTTGTGGACAACTCCAATAAAAATGGTTTGTCAACATAAGGTGTATAATTGCCGCTAGAAAATGCTGCATTGAATATTATACTATCTTTATCATTTTCTTTCAAAAAACAGTCAGCATCAAACTTGACGACTACACACTGTATTTTATCAAAAATGGTAGCAACTTTTATTGCGTGTGCCCCACCGACTCCAAAACCCACAATGGCAATATTCTCGCCAATGTAAAAAGCTTTTCTCATATCAGAATGTAGCCAATTTAACATAGCTACTGCCCTAAAAGAAACAATACTCCAATAGTACCAACAACTGTCTTTATAAGACTTGACTGGCCTTGTCATATCACTTTTGTTGCCCTTATATATGCAGTGTTCTAAGTGATTTGGATACAGCGTAGTTTTGCTTGCGCCCTCCCTAGCTCCCAAATAGTCGTATTGAAAAACTGCAAATCCTTTGTCTAGATACTTGTCAACATTTCGCTTTTCAAAACTCATATCAATATCATCTGCTATCATGATTACAGGTGGAGCGATGTCATCTACTCTCTTTGCCAGCCTACAAAAAACTCTAATACAAGTGGTTTCAAATTTGACAGCAGTAAAATAGGCCTCTATAAAAGCCACTCCATTTTTATTAAACTTGTCGACAATGGACACCTCCAAGTCTGGAGTGTCAAAGTCCATATCTTTCCATAGATTTACTGCTGTAACAATTTCCATTACATATATTATATACTTAAATGGTCAATTTGTCAACAATGTTTGCACTTTGACAATTTTGTGTATTGATGATTATTTTGAGAGAATCATTCAAAACAATTCCACTACACATTTTACATTGCTTTTTAAATAATTATCTTCCATTATTTGTAAAATAACTTTTACTTGTTTTGTTTCAAATTGCAATCCACTGCTAGCCTTGTCCTCATCACTATACAGCACAATTGCTGTACTATTAAATGATACGGTATGATTGTCAAAATCTATCTCAAAATCTTGTCTAGATAGATTGTTATAAAAAGTTACAAAGTCAAAAAAACTGCCCTCAAAAATACACTCAAAGCCGATAGGATTTTTCTCATCATTTATACCTATCATCTGACTTATCTTGTATTCTGGAAACAACATTCTTGTAGCCATTCCAGATTCATTCAATACTGTGCGGTAATCCCAAATGCTTAGGCCACCAATTTCATAAAATACATGACTATCTGCTGTCTGTTGTCGCTCTTTTATAATAAAATAATACTTTGCATCATTTTTACTTGCCTGTATAAACAAGTCTGGTCCTTCAAAATTATCAAATTTCTCAACAGTATACCCTGCATTTTCTATTTCTTTTTTTTGTTGTTCTAATGACAAACTGGTAGAAAATCTTTTATCATATCCAACAATATAGTCAAATTTAAAGGGTAATACAAAAGTATATTGTCCAAAGTAGTCTTTTATTGTTCCTTCAAATTTTGACTTAAAAACGCTACAACCAGCCAAAAATAAATCAGCACAACAAAAGATAACCACTACGACAACCAGTATTTTTATTTTCTTAAACACTTTCATAACTATTTTGTCTATTTTCTCCCTATAAATAACAATATAAAATACATGCACTAAGAGTTTATTAAATAATAAACTCTTAATGCACAAATTATATTTATTGAATGATTGCTCCAATGTGCGATTACAAAAAACCAAATCAAATTTTGTAGCTGTGTTGGGCATAGTTATATTGATTTTTTTTTATTAAAAAGTTTCATTGTCCATTGAACAAACAGCGGGATAAGATTGCCTAACACATACATTACAGTGGCAAGCTTAAAAACATCACCATCTACTAAACCTAACCCCTGTAAGATAGCTCCATTGAGCAAAATTGGTGTAAAAAGTGAACTAAACAGACAAACAAATATTTTATATGAACTTTTCATAACAAATACTGCAATACCAACAGACAATCCAGCAATAAAGCACATTACTACATACAATATGACATTTTGTGTTAAATAAGGTATTGCAAATGACAAAATTACGATGAGCAATGTCAGTATAAAATACATTCGCCTTACTATCATAAACTAATACCTAGCATACCAAAAAGACCTATTTTGCAGTATTAGATTTGTTTCCGCCACAACTGTATTGTTGCTACTTACTGTATTGTCTAAGCCCATTAGTATAAATTGCAAACCAACTGTATCAAATATATATCCGCTAATGAGAGATATTAGCATAGTAACAATTGCACCAACGCCAGGAGCTGTTGCATTTAAGGCGACATTTATAGCTGTACCCACAATATATATTCCATAAAGAATATTAAATATCATATCAAAATTCTGCGTAAAGATCGTTGTATTTACAGCTCGCAAAGTATCTAACATAAATTGCAACGTTTTAGCTTTACCTTGTAAAAGCACAGGCAAAAATAAACCAGTTCCCCAACTGATTACAGCTGTAATAGCTCCAAAAGCAATAGCTCCTATTGTACCTAACGAAAAGTGATACCCAATAGGTACAGGTACAAAAAATATACTTTTTGTCTTTACATAGAATTCATTTCTGCCACCATTTAAATCTCTTATTTGCATTTGCGCATCCGTCATCAAGTATTCACCGCTTTCATTGATGTACAGACTTCCATCTGCAACAAGACCATTTATCTTTTCTAGCATATTGCTGTACTCTTGCAATCCTTGCTCGTCTTGTGACTCTATGGACTGACTTCGCAAAATTGCTCTGCCAGTGTCCAGTGACACAATCCCGTTTTGATGGACTACAAAGTACTGTTGGTACTTTTCTGCCAAATACTCAAAGTCCACGCTCTGCGTTACAAGACTGTCATTTCCCTCCCCTACCACAACACTATACCGAGTATTCATTGTCGCTATCAACGCACTACCCATACTCAATACAAACACAAGTACAAAAATCGTCAACTTGTGTGCATTTTTTGTCATTTTGGTTTTTAATATATAAAAACCCTCCTCAACTATGATTTGTCATAGTATAGCATACAAATTTAAACAAGTAAAGTATATTGTAATAGTTTTCCAAATTTATTTAAATTATTTTCATTATATTATTTTGTATTGCTGATTTTTTATTCTATTCAATACTATGATTTGCGTTACTAAAAATCTACAAAACGTATTCTCACAATTCCCCGTAAGAAAATATAGAAAAATCAGTTTTAGTATGTACTGATTTTAGTTTACTACTGTAAAAGATAGGTTGTCATCACTTGATGACAACCTATCTTAAAAATGAATGTTGATGAAAGATGTTTTATATCTACGCCCAGCCTGTCATACCCAATGTGTCTAGTTTTTCTCCCACTATATCAGCTTTTGTAAACTCTGCGGTAGTGCGATAATGCAATACCCTTCGCCTTATTCTACCGTCATCTTCTGTCAAGTTCCCTTCTAAACCACCATTTATAATGATGATGGACAACCCAAAACCTTGCGTATATTGAGAATCTTGTGGGCGTGAAGGGTGAGGGGTCCATTGGTTTGTCATGACTTGATGACAGGATGCCTTTGGCCACTGTGGAGTCATCCAAAACCATATAGCCGATGCGATTCCCAAGTCCCCTTCCTGGGACACTCTTTCAGGATTTTTTAACAACTCCATTCCGTCCCCAAAGTAAATTGTACTAAACAACCCATAGTTGTAGTCATGGGTAAGCTGAATTGGACCTCTACCGTGATATGATTTTCCGGGTTGAGGAGGAAAGTTGGGATTTGAACCACCGTTACCAAAAATTCCACCATTTAAAAATGCAACTTCTTCATTAAAATACAATCCCCAAAATATCTCATCAGGTACAGCAGTAGGCCAACCTCCACTTGTTTCGTGTGATATATTAGCCAAAAATCCTGCAAGCTCTCTCCTCTTATCATTCTCTGTTCCCTTGTTCAAAAAAGCGCCAAAGTCAATGTTCATTTGCAAAGATGGTTTGTTTATATTCCACTCTGCATTAAAGTCTGGTTCTGTTGTAATAATGGTAGTCTTTTTTGTATTTTTATTGTATACCGAATGTCGTGGTGCGTATCCCGCTACTGTACTTTGATTTGCGTCTGTCCTATACTCTACAATGTAAATCAGATTAGCCAAATTTTCCATTGCTTTTAAAAAGTTTTCGTATGAGTAATAGTCTGGCATAGCTGCTATCTGCTCTGCTGAATATCGCATACCAGGGCTTTCTGTCTGCTTCCATAATGGGCAACCAAACCTTAAAGGGAATAAATACTCAAAATCTGCCTTTGACAAGTATTGAGAAAATCTATTTTTTGCAGCTTCTGGTGATGTGTCTTCTCCTGGCTCTTTGATGGTTGCTGGTCCTTCATTGGGAGTTTCATTTATAAAAAATATACCGTTGTCATTCCCATCAGGACTGCTACCTCCGCCCCCTGGTTTTTCACCTCCGCTATCGTTCAACACATACTCAACAGAATTAGACCAACTGCTCTCATTATCTTCACTTTTTGCTTTGACCCTAATGGTATATGTTCCAAATTGAGTAATTGAATTTAAACTGTAACTTGGTTGCATTGTATCGTATATATCCGAATTTATAGATACAGTATAGTGTGTTGCGTTTGCGACGGCATTCCATGATACAACACTACCATTCAGCACAATATTGGGCGTTCCCAAAGGCAAAACATTTTCATCTTTAATCTCATACTCACATATAGCAGACCAATTTGAGTCAGAATAATCTGTATCAGCACTTATCGCTTTAACTTTTAATCTATACTGACCAATACCTAAACCAATCAATGAATAATGGTTGTCATTTGTAGAGTTTAGTTCTGTCGTGTTATCATTTACAATATAACTCTTTGCATGCTCTACTTTGTCCCATGATAGCAAACCATTGCTATCTATAGATAAGTTTGTAGGGGTTTGCAAGCTTTGTTTTTTATTATCATTATTATTTTTAGTAAAGTTTGATATCAGTATTGTAGCCAACACTGCTAAAAAAATTACCGCCAACAAAATAATAATTTTATTGGAGTTGCTTTTAGAATTATGATTTCTTGATTGATTCCTATTCATTGTTTGTCCTTTATTATAGTTTTTGTGAAACAAAATAATCTTATACAATAAATACAATTTAGTAATTAACATGCAAATAAATTCATAAATTACTTAAACTAACAAAATGAACAAAAAAATATTCTTAGCTTTACTGCTGATTTTATGTCTAGCATGCTTTGGGTGCACATCTAGATTTGAACAAAACAATCAAAAACCTCCATATAACGACGACATTGCAGATAATGGCAATGGCGTAGACAATATTGTTGAGGACAACGAAAGTGAGGGAATTGAGGATAACAAAAATGGCGAAATGGATAACGGTACTGACAGTGAAACTGACTATAATACTGATGATATTACACCAATGCCCATACCTACAATACCAAATTTTAAAATCAAAGGAGCTTGGATTTCCAGTGTGTACAATATTGACTACCCTAGCTCTGCTACACAAAACAGCAGTGTACTAAAACAAGATTTGGTAACAATAGTACAAAAAGCAAAAAAAGCCAACATAAACACACTCTTTTTTCAAGTTAGACCGTGTAGTGATAGTCTATATAAATCAAGTTTTTTCCCTTGGTCAAAATTTTTGACAGGTAAATTAGGGGTAGAACCACAAGACAACTTTGACCCATTGCAATGTATCATTTCGCTGTGCCACTCATCTGACCTATATTTGCATGCGTGGATAAATCCTTATAGACTGTCTGTAAATGACACCCTAGATTCTTCTCACCCAATGAACAATTATCAAGAAGTAATTTTAAATGTAAATGACAGGCTTTATCTAAATCCTGGTATACCAAAGTCTTCACAAATCATTTTAGACGGAGTGCGTGAGATTGCAACCAACTATGCAATAGATGGCATACACTATGACGACTACTTTTACCCAGAAGACATAACAACACAAGATGATTTTGCCTATAAAATGTATGGAAAAAGTTTTAATAATAAGGCTGATTTTAGGCGCAGTTGTACCGATAATTTGATAAAAAGTACACGCAATCTGATTAAACAAATAAACCCAAATTTGCAATTCGGAGTATCCCCATCAGGTATTTGGGCAAATAAAAAAAACAACCCATTGGGAAGCAACACACTAGGATTTGAGAGCTACTATGCTATATATGCTGACAGTAGACTTTGGGCAAAAGAAAATTATGTAGATTACATTATACCTCAAATATACTGGTACAGTGGACAGCCAGGCAGTGATTTTGACACGATTTTGGACTGGTGGGTTGACGTATGTAAAGATAGTAATACAAAGTTGTACATTGGCATAGCGGGCTATAAAGCCGATACGTCAGACGCTTGGCAAGGAACAAAAGAGCTTGATTATCAATTAAAAAAATCATTGACAAACGCAGATGGATATGTAATATTTTCTTTTAAAGATGTAAATAAGATACAATAATGTTAATATTACAATTATAAAAAACATATGCAGTGAATAATAAAACAATTTTGGTATATCAAAATTGTTTTATTTTTTATCTACTATATGTCTTACGCCGCTATCATGTTTTTTTAATTCAGTTTTAAAAAACTTAGGAACAATATTAAATTTGTGTATAGAATTTAATGGTATCCACTGCAAATAGTGATTGCACAGTTTTTGAGTCATGTCTTTCTCTACAAAACGCATAGACAAATTTGACCAATCCTTTGCGGGTTTTAAAAAATAGAACAAACACAGACCATGAAATTTCCAATCTTTTGCTTTATCATAAAATAAGTTTTCATAAATAAAACCCAATCTATCCACTTCAAAGTCCAATCCCGTTTCCTCTTTTGCTTCTCTCAACACTGCTTGTTCCGAACTTTCAAACATTTTTACCCTTCCGCCAACCGAATAATAATAAGCTACATTCTCATTTTTTGCCATCAAAATACTGTCGTCTTTAACAATGATGGCACCTACTCTATAATTAAAACGACCCTGCTTTGTATTAAAAGTAAGATCTAAATTGTCAAAATTTTTATCATATTTGTCATTTAAATTTTTCATATCTCAACAAAAATAACGGATAAGAAAGCAAACAGTGTTCTATCCGTTGTAAAATTTTTTTAACAAACCGCATTAAAGAGATTTAGTCAACTGTTTTGCTTTTAACCACTCTGAAATGATAGTACAACTTCGCTTTGCTGTATATATCATATTTTGAGCAAAGTCAAACTCTGCACTGTCATCACAGCTGTCACTTATTGTTCGCAATGAAACAAAAGGGATATTACATAAAAAACACACATGTGCAATGGCTGCGCTTTCCATCTCTATTGCAATGGCATCATATGTCTTAGCAACTATTTTTGCAAAACTTTTGTCAGCCACAAACTTATCACCCGTTGCAATATTACCAATACAATAATTATGTCCCAAACCTTTAATGACATTTGCCAAACTATTCACAATCTCTAAATCACTTTTGATAAATGCACTTCCCACTCTGTCCAAAACACCTGCATTTGATACACTAGTTAAATCAGCACAATAGTCATACTGTACACAGTTTTTAGAAATTACTATATCGCCAACGCCCATACTCTCCCCAATACCGCCAGCAATTCCCAAACTGATTATAGCGCATGTATCAAAATTTGCAAGTAAAAAACTAGCTGTCAAAGCTGCGTTTACCTTGCCAATACCACAACAAACCACAATTATACTTTGTCCGTGCAATTCACCACAAAAATAATCTGCACCAGCTATTGTTTTTTTACATTTCAAAAGCATTGCAGATTTCAAAGCATCTATTTCCAACTGCATTGCACCTATTATCCCAATCATTTATACATTCTCATTTGTCTAATTTAATATAAAGACAATTTTAACTAGCTTTTTTCCTTTTAATTAATGGACTTTTATTTTTACCACTTATCAAATCTTCACTAATTGTAATACTTTCTATCGTTTTGTCTGTTGGAGTGTCAAACATAATATCCAACATGGTTTCTTCCAAAATTGCACGCAAACCTCGGGCTCCTGTTTTCAACTCAATTGCTTTTGCTGCAATAGCCTGAACAGCGCCTTGTTCAAATTTTAAATCAACTCCATCCATTTGCAACAGCTTTGTATACTGTTTTATCAGGCAATCTTTTGGCTTTGTCAATATATTTACAAGTGCCTGTTGATCCAATGCATGCAAAGAAACCACGACAGGCACACGCCCTACAAATTCGGGAATCATACCAAATTTGGTCAAATCCTGCGGTGTAACGCTAACCAGTAAATCACTAGATTCTGATTCACTCGTCCTTATAGTACCCCCAAAGCCTAAACTGCTAGAATTTTTTCTCTTATCTACTATTTTGTCCAACCCTACAAATGCACCACCAAATATGAAAAGTATATTGGTAGTATCTAGTTGAATACACTCTTGTTGAGGGTGTTTGCGTCCACCTTGTGGAGGTACATTTGCTACTGTACTTTCTATTATTTTTAGCAGAGCCTGTTGAACTCCCTCCCCTGATACATCTCTTGTTATACTTAAATTTTCTGATTTTCTTGCTATCTTATCAATTTCATCAACATATATGATACCTCTTTGTGCTTTGTCAATGTCAAAATTAGCATTTTGAATCAACTTTAACAAAATATTTTCTACGTCTTCACCTACGTATCCAGCCTCTGTCAAAGCCGTTGCATCAGCAACAGCAAAAGGTACATCAAGAATTTTTGCCAAAGTTTGAGCTAGCAGTGTCTTGCCACAGCCAGTCGGACCCAACATCAAAATATTGCTTTTTTTCAGCTCAATATTGTCATCTTTTTTAGACTTTTTATTGTCTATCATATTATAATTGATTCTTTTATAGTGATTGTAAACGGCAACAGACAACACTCTCTTTGCAGAATCTTGTCCCACAATATACTCATCTAGACTTTTTTTTATCTCCAAAGGTGTAGGCAATACAATAGGTTCAAGATTTTCACTTGATTCCTCTGCTACCAAATCTACACATATACCTATACAAGTAGAGCATATATAAAAACCATCTGGCCCTGACACCATTTTTTTTACTTCATCATTACTCTTATTGCAAAAGCTACATATTTGTTCATGTTTGTTGTTATTGTTGTTTTTACTCATAATAAATCATTCTTAAAAAATCACTATAATAATAAAAGTATATCTAGTCTCTCTTTGTATATATTTTGTCAATTAAACCATATTTTAATGCTTCACTAGCACTCATAAAATAATCTCTATCTACGTCTTTTTCTACTTTTTCCAATGGTTGCCCAGTGTTATCAGACAAAATTTTGTTTAGCCTTTTTCTAGTTTTTTGAATATGTTCTGCAGCTATGATGATGTCACTTGCTTGACCTTTTGCACCACCCAAAGGTTGATGAATCATAACTTCACTGTTTACAAGGCAAAACCTCTTGCCTTTTGCACCAGAACAAAGCAGAAGTGCCGCCATAGAAGCAGCTAAGCCAACACAAATTGTAGTGACATCGGGTTTAATAAAGTTCATTGTATCAAATATGCCCATACCAGCAGTCACACTACCACCCGGACTATTAATGTACAAGCTTATATCCTTTTGGCTATCTTTACCCTCTAAGTGTAATAACTGTGCGATGACCAAGTTTGCAGATATGTCATTGACTTCGCCGTTTAAAAAAACTATTCTGTCCTCTAATAACCTGCTATATATATCGTATGAGCGTTCACCGCGATTGGTCTGTTCTACAACCATTGGAACAAGCTGACTAGAAATTGTGTTATATCTTATACTGTTCATTGTTATGCTCCATTTTAAAAATTTTATATTAAAGTTGCTAAACTGAATTTTACAAAAATACCAGTTCAAATTCAAAATATTTACTTTTTAGTTTTTGAACTTTTAGCACTCTTTGCAGTACTACTCTTTGATTGTACTCCCTTTGCCTGCGCTGTTGTACTCGTTTGACCTTTTACTGCTTTACTCGTTTGACTTTTTACTGTACTTTTGACTACGGAATTTTTTGCATCACTTGCTATATTTTGCTCAACTATTGTGTTTTTATCTCGCAAAAACTTTTGAAGTTTATCCACACGAACACTGTACTGGACTTGTTCTAAATCCAATTTTCCCTCATCAACTACTTTTTTTATTTCTTCCAAAGTCATTTTGTTGTCATCAGCAATCGTTTTTAGTTTCAAATCTACTTCACGCTCATCACACTTAATGTCTTCTTTTTTTAAGATGGACTCTACGGTCAATCTAACTCTAACTGCCAATAAAGCTTCTTTTTGATGGTGAGCTCTCAAATCAGTCATACTCGTATTGGTCATACTCATGTACTGATTTAAAGACAGACCACGACCTTGCAACATGTGGTCAAAACCATCAATTAAGTAATCAATTTGAGATTCTACCATGGATTGAGGAATGTCAACGACCGTCTGCTCTACGACTGCATTCAGCAGTTTATTATCTATCTCTATTTCAGATTTTTTTACAGCTTCCTCATTTAGTTTACGCTCAATGTCCGCTCTGTATTCTACCATTGTATCAAAAACTGAAACATCTTTTGCAAATTCATCATCTAATGTCGGGCGTTGTTCTTCTTTAATTTCACTTATCTTACACTCAAATACGGCATCTTTACCTGCTAAATCTGTTGCATGGTAATCTTTTGGGAAAGTAACTTTTACATCCTTTGTTGCACCCAAGCTCAATCCTTTCAACTGTTCTTCAAAACCTGGAATAAACTGCCCACTTCCAATTTTCAATTCAAAATCTTTTGCAGTGCCTCCATCAAACTTGACGCCATCAACGCTACCGGTAAAATCAAAAATTACAAAGTCATCTTGTTTAATTTCTCTATTGACGGCAACTTTGCGTGCCAACTTATCTTGAACTTTTAATAGCTCTGCGTCAACTTCGTCAACGGTAATGTTGACTTTGGGTCTTTCCACTATTAAACCTACATATTTACCCAAAGTGACTTCTGGCTTAGTGTCAAACTGTGCAACAAAGATGACCTGTGGTTGCAAGCTAACCAAATCAAGAGTAGGTGTGGACACAGGCACAATATCCTGATTTTCATCCAAAACTATTTTATAAAATTTGGGGAAAACAATGTTTATTGCATCTTCTACAAAAAGACCTTTGCCCAAGTGTTTTTCTATTATTCCCCTAGGTGCGTGACCTTTTCTAAACCCTTGAATATTGTATTTACTTCTATTTTTTATATAAGCTGCATCATATGCTTCATCCCATTCTTTTTTATCCAAAGAAAATTCTATTTTGCACTTACTGCCCTTTACATTTTCCACTGTGTATTTCATCTAATAACATTATATCACTTTTAGTTAATTATGTCAATTGGTTGTACTGTATTATTGACAAATATATATTTTTAATTAATGTGCTTATAAATTGCAAACAGTGCATGCTGAACGCCTTTATCCACAATCTCTGTTCTTTCCCCTTCAAAATTATGCTCAAAAACTCTAATCCCCTGTTTGTTGCCAATAGCAATAAAACACCTTCCAGCTTTTTGATTTTTGTCAACAAAAGTCGAGCGGCTCAAAGGCACATTGGGCGGACTTGCATAGCCTGTGGTTGCAAGAGCTATATCACAGTCCGTTTGCGTGACCAAACTTGCTGCCATTTCATATGCTATCTCTTCACTGACTGCACCTTTTGCACTAAGCAACTCTGTGTCAAGCATGAGTCGCATAGACTTTGACTGATTGCTATAACACACTAAACTTTCTAGCAAGTACGCACTGGCACCAGCAACACTAGCCAATGTAGATGCGACCCCTCCAGCAGTAAATGACTCTGCAATGGCAATTTTCTTTCCACTAGATTTGAGCATATTGACAACTTGTTCAAGCAGAGTAGTACCATCGACACTGTACAGACCATCTATCAAAAGCTCTGTCAAGTTGTTTAACAAACTGTCTTTCACCAAATTATCAAGTTTGCTACTTATTCTCACTTTGAGTATACACTGTTCTACCCCTTCTTCAATGTCAAACTTCACTGTATTTTTTGAGTACTTTAAGCCTGCCAATAAGTCATTTAACTGTCCTTTAGATTTACCAAAAACACTGAATTTGTACAGACTATACTTTGTCTTTGCAGTAGTCATTTTGGGAACAATTTCTTTTGCAAAATAAACTATATCAAATTTTGGCATTGCAACCCATTTGACGCCATCTTGTAGCACAATTGTCTGCTCTACCTCAAATTTTAGCCTATTTTTTATATAGTTTGTAAAAAAACTAGTTTTCCCTACTATCAGACATACTGTACAAGAGTTGCGAACAAACTCATAAGTATAGTCAAATAGCTTTTTATTGACACAAACGACGCCTGCAACATCAATTCCGTGTTGGTACAGACAGTCCTTAATCGTGGCAATTTGTTGGTTATCAAAAGTGTCTATGGAAAGTATTATTGTGCTCATAAAAAATAAAGTTTTAGAATTTAGAAAACGAAAATTTTTATGCAAATGTCAAAAAAAATAGATATTGAGCTATCAGTTTAGAACCTCTCTATTTTTAATTATATAATTTGCACAGGACATGATTGACAGCAAAGCCGCTAAAAACAACAGCGCAAGACCAGTGAACAGTATATATTTAGAACTCTCATCTTTTACTAATCTAGCAATTAAAACAATCACGATACCCATCATCTGAACAATGGTCTTTAACTTTCCATAAAAGTCTGCTGCCAATACTACTGATTTTGAAACAGCTATCAATCTAAATCCGCCTATGACCATTTCACGACTTACAAAAATAATGGCAATCAGCAACATGGAAAGTTGCACAAACTGTTGACTGTGATGATAGACATCGTAAACAAACAGTATGGCCGCTGAGTTGACTAAAATCTTGTCTGCAATTGGATCCAAAAATTTTCCCAAATCTGTTACCAAACTGTACTTGCGTGCTATCATTCCATCAAGCCAATCAGTGACAGCCGCCAAAATAAACACTGTAAGGCAAATTGTTCTATTTTGGGGAATAGAATCTGTCAAAAAAAACATTACAAATACAGGGACTAAAATAATGCGTAAAAAAGTCAATTTAGTTGGTAAATTCATAGTAAATTCCAGTTGATAAGCTTCAACTAATTATCTCTCCTATCAAATCGTAGTCACTCACACCGTTGATTACAACTTGATAAAAGTTGCCAATATCACAGTTCTTTGCATTGAAGTAAACTAAACTATCTATGTTTGGTGCATTTTGCTGTGTCCTGCCATAAAGCATTTGTTTATCATAATCTATCCCCTCATAAAGTACTGTCACGCTTTTTCCTATCAAAGATTGATTCTTTTGTCTAGCTACTTGCAATTGTGCTTGTCCCAACTCTTTTAGTCTATTATTCTTAACTTTTTTTGTTATCTGATGCTTAAAGTCATATGACGGAGTGCCTTGTTCTCTACTGTAAGCAAAAAAACCTACATTGTCCAATTTTTGAGTTTTCAAAAATTCTATCAATTCCTCATGTTCAGCATCAGACTCTGATGGAAAACCAGTAATAAATGTACTCCTTATAGCAATGTCACTGTTGGCTTCCCTAATTTTTTTTATCAAAGAAATGGTCTTATCTTTGGTCTGATGTCGTCCCATTAATTGAAGTATTCGTGTATTTATATGTTGCAAAGGCATGTCGATATACTTTGTGACTTTTGAATGATGCGCTATCAAATCAATAATATTATCTGTCACTAAATCAGGATAGCAGTACATCAATCTAATCCACTCAACGCCTTCAATCTGACCCAAATGCTCTACCAAATCATTTAGGCGTACATTACCCAAATCAAATCCAAAGCTAGTCAAATCTTGTGCGACAAGTATAATCTCCTTTGCTCCTTTATCCACCAAACTTTTGGTTTCCTCTATAAGCGAATTTACATCTCTGGATTTTAGCTTCCCTCTTATACTAGGTATTGTACAGAATGAACATTTAAAGTTGCAGCCTTCGGAAATTTTCAAGTATGCATAGTGTTGAGGCGTGGTGACAAACCTTTCCGTACTCTCAATTTTTGTATCTTCTACATCAATTACTCTATCGCCCTTGTACAATTTGTCAACTATGCTACCTATTCTGTCATAAGCACCGACACCCAAAAAGGCATCGACTTCGGGCAAGTCATTGTATAATGTTGATACTGCATATTTTTGGGACATACATCCAGTAACAATCAACTTTTGACAAACTCCACTGATTTTGTAGTTTGCTACTTGTAAAATGGTATCAATGGACTCTTTTTGAGCAGATGTTATAAAAGCACATGTATTTACAATGATCAAGTGTGCATCGCTGAGATGTTCTACAAAGCTATACCCAACTTGATTCAAGTTATACATCATACGCTCTGTATCTACCCTATTTTTGTCACACCCCAAAGATATGACACTACAATTATACTGTCTTTTTACAACAGTATTGTCACTTTTAGGTACCACGAAACATTGACCTACCTTGTTCCATATATTGTTTAATTACTTGTTCTAGTTGTACTACTTCATTTATGTCATTAAACTCAATTCGTCTACCGCCATTTACACAAAAATTGGATCTGTGCAATAGTCCAGCAAAGTCATCCATGCTGTCACCCTTCAAAAAAAGTAAAACTGCATGAGGCTTAAAATATGACAACAAAAATACATTTTTGTCATTGTCTGTATAGCAAGGCTTACCCCACTTTACGACTTCTTCAAATCCCAAAGATAAGGCCATATCTCGCAACTTGTAAAGTATATCTTTATATGGACTTTTTTCTATATATTCAGTAATAAAATTCAAAATTCTCTCCTATACTAATAGTGTAGTAAACAGTATATCACAAGACAACTAACTTTGCAAATAATTTGCAATATAAATTGTGACTTCTACTCAATTTATCTTTTGATTGTCACTCATCTTTGAATAAATTAATTTACTCTTTTTATATTTTTTTAGCAAAAATAGGGCAATAAATATGACTACTGTTAAAAAGACAGTGAACAGTACAAATATAAACACAGCTATCGTCACAAAAAATTCTATTGGATACATTACTATCAAAAAATCAGTAGACGGATCCAGCAGCCAATCTTGATTGTTAAAAAACATCTTGTGAAATAGAATAAATATAGACTCAAAATCAATTATAGACCAAAGTGCCAAAAATGTAAAAATACAAATAGTTAAAATGCTAGCAATAATATAGGTTTTATACAATATTTTTTTATGCTCTCTCCCTTTAATTACACACAATACCAAAGTCATCAAAAAAATAGCCAACGACGCACACACTACAAAGAATGCTCCCATAAATAAGCTTTTTACATCTTTCATGTGGCTGATTTCTACATCGCTAAAAAAAGGGCGAACAGTTCCACTTACTGAAACATTTATTTGCAAATTGTCGTCAAAACCCAATATGTACCTCATTAGATTTCTGGTCAACATTTCCAAATCTGTATTGGATACGCCAATTAGGTTTGCTGTGTCATGTAATTTGTACTGCCATCTATAGAACCACATACTAAAAGTTGGCAAACAAACACTTGCATACAGTATTATTAAAATCAAACAGAGCACATTTGCTATTGCACAAAGTTTAAATAATTTTACTTTTAGCATTATTTTTCACACTCTAAAATTCATTAAAAACTGCGGACAAATTAGCACCCCAAAATTCTAAGCCAACCATTATAGAACAAATTATAGAAAGAGAGTTACAAAACTTTATTAACTTGTCTGCATATCCAAAATCAGTCTTTACTTTCACCAAAGATTGCAATGAACTCATCTTTTGCAATGCGAACCTCGCGCGGCTTGCTCCCATCCAATGGTCCTATATACCCTCTCTGTTCCATTTGGTCTACAATTCTTGATGCCCTAGCATACCCTACGCTAAATCGTCTTTGAATCATGGATGTTGAAGCTTGTCCGCTTTCTATTACTCTTCTCAAAACATCGGGCAACAATGGATCAATGGCATCACTGTCCAAATCATCACTGTCCAATCCATTGGTTTCTTTTTCTGTCATAATTTCTTTTTCTACTCGCTCATCAAAATCACCATCATTGTTAGACTTGCAGTGTTCTACAACGGCCAAAACCTCGGCACTTGTGATGTACGCACCCTGTACTCTCTTTGGAGTGTTATTGTCAATAGGGCTATACAACATATCTCCTCTACCCAACAGATTTTCTGCTCCACCAGTGTCCAATATAGTTTTAGAATCTACATATTGTGTTACACTAAAAGCAATCCTACTAGGCAAGTTGGCTTTTATTGTACCCGTTATTACATCGACAGAAGGACGCTGAGTAGCGATTATCAAATGAATGCCAGCAGCTCTTGCTTTTTGTGTCAATGACCTTATTTTATCTTCTACTTCACGCTTATTTGTGAGCATCAAGTCAGCAAGTTCATCTACAATTATGACAACGTAAGGTAACTTTTTTTCACTACCTGACTGTACAGCTTCACAAAAATTGAACTCTACAATATTTTTTACTTTGTTTACCTGCATCAACTTATAACGGCGTTCCATCTCATTGATTGCCCAATTGAATGCATTGATGGCTTGTGCTGACTCTGTCACAATATCTTTGACTATCAAGTGGGGCAAATTTGCAAATACAGAAAATTCAACACGCTTTGGATCAATCAAAATTAGACGCACTTCTTCGGGACTTGCTTTGTACAAAATACTAGTGATAATCGCATTAAGGCAGGCACTTTTACCACTATTTGTAGCACCCGCTATTAACAGGTGAGGCATTTTTTCTAGACTTGCTACAATGAGTTGTCCCGATATGTCCTTGCCCAATGCTAGCGTCAGCGGGCTAACAGAATTTTTAAACTCTTTGCTATCAATAATGTCCTTTAACCCCACCACTCCTATTTGAGAATTGGGCACTTCTATTCCTATTGCTTTTTTACCTGGAATAGGCATCTCTATGCGTATTCCACCGCTACTCTCTAAATTATATGCCAAATCATGCGTGTATTGCTCAATCTTCTTTATAGGCACTCCTGGTGGCATCTCTATTTCAAAACGAGTTACAGCTGGTCCATATGCTATATCTTTTATCGTAGCTTCCAATCCAAAGCTATGCAATGTCTTAATCAAAATTTCTGCTTTAAGTTGACTGTCTGCTCCATATTCCAATGGGTCAGTAGAATTGTTTGACAGCAAGTTTATATTGGGCTTTACATACTTTCTGTTTCTTTTTTTTTGATGCACAGCTCTCTTAGACACATTAAATTCCAGTTGCTGTGTATTACCTCTTTTGTCTAAGCTTATATTTTGATTGACATCTACTTGTCCATCAAAAATATTTGATGTGTTTTGGTCCTGATGTTGGATAGTATAATACCCAGTGTGATCTTCAATATTGTGGTCTTCACCACTGACAAAATCTATCACATTATCAAAGATTTCAGAACACAAAGTTTCTGTATCCAATTCTCCCTTTTTTGTATATTCCGCTTTTGGCTCGTCTTCCACTATCAAGTCACCAAAAATGTCATCAATGATATCTCCATTATTCAAATCTTTGTATTTGCTTGCAAATAAATCTGTGTCAGAATTTTGATTTGTAACAGAATTTTTTGTAAACATAGAAGCATTGATTATCTCTGGTTGAACAAAACCCGAATTACTGTTGTCGTGCGACGCATTTTCAGAAGTTACTTTTGATTTTTCCGTTTTTTTATTTGCTAAAACTTTGACTTGCTCCCCATTGGTAATGGGAGGTAAATCTAGCTCAAAATTGCTTAAAGTTTTTTTAGTGTCGTTATCAATCTGGGAAAAAGCTCTGTCTATTGGACTGCCATATTTTTTTTTATCTCTCTTAGAAACCGAAAGATTATCCAAAATAGAGGTGGCTTTGCCATCTTTTTCGCACCTTTTTGTCATGTCGTCCCCATTTATTATCTCCCCACTCACATACTCTTGCTCAATATCAGGAGAAGGAGGGAATACAAAGGACTTCAATGTCTTTTTAGGACTAGTCAATTTGGGAGGCTTAAATACTGTGACTGGACTGTTTGAGCCAAACAACTGTGGTGGTGAAGCCGAATAGTTGTTTGCATTGTAAACACTTGTATTTAAATTTCTACTACTTTTCAGTGGATTGGGATTACCAAAAAGTGTCATATATGCAGCGCTACGACTATTTAAGTCGCTGTCATCTAGGCTATTTGCTCTTTGACTAGATTTAATATTTTCACTTTCAAATTGTGATGTATAATTACTTTGCTGCGCACTGTTGTACTGTGGCGAGGCAGACTGATAATTGTACATATGTTGTGCGTAAGGTGTAGATTGCAAGTCATAAAATCTATCACTTTGAGTATTTTCACTACTTTCAGCAATTTGACTTAGCTGTTGATTTGTCGAAAGATTAACTGTTTTTCTTGGAATAATCGTTTCCACAAACAGTGAGTTTTGCGGATTAGATGACACCAGTTGAGCAGAATCTACTGTACCCTTGACAAAAGGAATCTGTGCCTTTTTTTCTACCCTTTGTACTCTCTTTTTGCTTTTCAAAAAAGGAATTTGTTTGCCATAGTCAGTAAATATCCAAGTACTGATAGCAAACGCAACAAATAAAATTAGCAAGGACAGGATAGTGCCAACTAAACTTGCCAAACCAAAAGATGGAATACCAAACAAAGCACCTGCTAAGCTTGTCTGCATTTCATATGTTTTGCTCAAATGCTCATTAAAGCCAATGCCATCGCCATATAGTGAGTAAGTAGAAATTATGTGCATAAACATAATTAAGGAAAAAATACTAATAGCAAGTAAACACAATTTACCTTTACTGATGACCAACCTTTTGTCCTTTATCATGCAGTACCCATATAACCCCAGCACTAGACACAAGGGATAGCTAATTATCCCAAACAATCCCATAACAAAATTTGCTAAGCTCTCTGCTATAAAAAAACTGTTTCTAGCAAACAAGCAAAACAAAACAAGCACTGATATTACAATGAGTGAAATACCAAACTTTAACCTAAACTTTTGCAACTTAATATGATCATTTACATTCGCATTATTTTTATCTAAAATCACCTTTCTCCCCTTTAAAAGCTGATAAAACTATACAGTACAAGTAAAGTTAGGTCATTTTTGCATCTCACAAAAGTTTTAACTTCACTTTTCATTTATTACTTATTCATATTATAACACATCTAAAAAATTTTTTCAATCATTCTAAGCAAAATTTTTACATCTTTGTAATTTTTTTTCAAAGTATTCATTTTAAAACATATAACCAATTAGGCTATCATAAAAAAAGAATAGCCAAAAAAATGTGTTCTTAGACTTTTTGGCTACAAAAGAAATTGTCATCAAACTATGTTATTGTTTGGCTGTCAGCATTTTTGCTGATGAAAAGAAACCATACTCGTACAATAATTTCATATGCCGCAATGTAATGCCACCAGATGGAAATCCTCCTTGCTCAAATGATTCAAAAAAGAAGGCGACTTGACTTTGGAGAGTAGCCATATAAAGTGTTGACTGATACCCCCCTATCGACAAATCAGGGTAAGCCCACATTAAAACTTCCATGGGTAGCTGCGCAGGCAGTATGGTGATGCCTTTTTCTCGGGTTTTATCAAATTGAGCATCATGTATGTTTTGTGCAGGATGAGGCTTTAACATGATATTGTAATCTTGACCAAATGAGTCTATGACGGCATCTACTGCATCATCAAAATTTTCTGGATTTTTACCATTTCCAATGTGCGTCCCACTTATCAACATCACAGGCTTTTCTGACTGCAAAAATATTTTATCAAAATCATCTTTTGAAAAAGACTTTGAATTATTTAGTGTTCCATCAAAAAAAGCCTCTCGTCTATACTTGCTCAACTTGTTTAGAATATCAAGTGGTTGCTTTTTAACCAATGTAGCCGTTAACAATTCTGTCTTAACACTTGTCAAAACATCATCAGATAAAAATGCGAATTCAGGATATTGCATCCAATACTCTACATTGCTAAACTGTGCAGCTTGATACGCATACAAGTAGCTTTCCAGTATCTCTCCGTCTGTTACACTATTTTCTCCACTGTTATTTTGCTCAAAAGCTTGCAGAATATCTTGTAGTTTTTGACCATTTTGTATAAAACTACTCTCCCCGTTTGGTCCTACTATTGGATCAAAAATGCCACTGTAAGAGGCAGACCCGTCCGATAAAAGTGTTATGCTAAAACGGCTTTTTGGTATATTGTTTGCAAAAAAAGCTCTAAATGGCAACAATACTCGCAAGTCATCTACAAAAAAATTATAAAATGGTTGGTCATTTTTTTGTTCTATATCATGGATAGCGTCAATTGTAAAATTGACTATTTGACTTGGGTTGTAATCCACATTTTGCGGAACAATCAGTTGAGCATTTTTTGGCAATTTAGTTACATCAAAAGTGTCTACCCTGCCAAAATATACATAAGAGGGCTCACTGTGAGTCATAATGTGTAAAATTGAATACAGAATAGGTAGCGTACCAAAAGTCACATAAATATTTTGTACATTGTTGTCAATTGGCACCATTATCTTTTTTCTACTATTTCTACCAATAAAATAAAAACTCAACGCAGTACTAAGCAACAGTACTGCAATGACCACATATACCAATGTCAATTTAATAGATTTTTTCATAATACACCCTCATATCATTAGTATGTCTTTATACAATTAAAATCTCATTGATTTTCAAAAACTCATTCTTCTTTTGCGACATAACCTGTTTTTTTGCTGTTACCAGTCTGTCTATCATAGTTTTCTTGATTTTTTTCAATGTAAAGTTTATATAAACTGTCCGCTGTCAAACCTGCACTGTGGCACATGCTAACAAAAAAATGTAGAATATCCACGAGCTCTTCTCTAATATCCTGCAAATTTAGTGGTTTTGGATTTTTCCACCACTTATAATTTGTCTCATTAACTAACTCTGCAATTTCCACCATCATTGCCATAGATAACTTTTGCAAACTTTCTTCCATTGTCCAATTTTGCCTTGCTCTTTGACCCAAAATAAAGCTATCCAGAGCGGATTGTCTTTCAAATATTGCTTGCAATTTATCTGTCTGATTTTCCTTTTTGTTCATACTTTCTCCCTCATTTTCAATTTAATTAAATAAAATATTTATCAAATTCACTTCAAAAACTGCATGATGTCTATGCCCATGTCTTTGCCTACGTATGCACAGCTCACTTTATCAAAATTAAAAATCTCTCCAATTAAACCAGTCAATTGTTTTTTTGTCACACTGTTTATTTGCTCTACACGCTGGTTGTAATCAATAATTTCGCCTGATGATAGCATAAGCTTGCCTGCTGCTATCATGCACGCTTGTACACTTTCTTGTCCAAAAACAAAAGCAGATTTCAATTGTGCTTTTGCTCTCTCAAATTCCCTGTCATTGACTCCATTTTTTACAAATTCATTCAACTCTGATTTCAACATATGCAAAACTTTTTGAGTATTTAGTGGAGTGATATTGCAAACGACATTAAACATACCACAATTGGAGTAAAATGTTGGTGTACTAAATATTGAGTACGCCAACCCACTCTGTTCACGCACCTTTTGAAACAATCTGCTACTCATACCACCCCCTAAAATAGTACTTAAAAGCGACAAAATGGGAGTTTTAGAGTCATTAAATTTTATTGATGGAAAGCTAATTATCAAATTTGACTGTTCAAACTCTTTGAACAGCATACCAGAATTACTGTCTTGCTTAGGCTTTTTCATGGATACTTTTTTGTGTACATTTAAAGACACCCTGTCTAAAAAAATAGTTCTCACAATTTCATCAACTTTTTCCTCTGTAATATTGCCAGCAAAAGACAACACTACATTGCTAGCCACATAGTGTTGTTTCATAAAACTGTCCACAGACTTTTTGTCAAACTTATTTATATTGTCAATGGGACCTAGAATAGTTTGTCCTAGTGGATGGTCCAAAAAATTTACTTTGGATATCAAATCAAAAGCCAAATCTTCGGGCACATCTTCTGTCATATTAATTTCTTCTATAATTACTTTGCGCTCTTTGTCTAAGTCATCGGCCTTAAAGGCACTATCAAAAAAGATGTCTGACAATATTTGAAAACAACTTGAAACATAGTCATCCATACATTTAAAGTAATAACATGTGCTTTCTTTCCCAGTAAAAGCGTTGACCATAGCACCAACGCTCTCAAATTTATCTGCTATTTGATAGGCATCTAGAACACTTGTCCCTTTAAATAACATGTGTTCTGTAAAGTGAGCTATACCATTGCTTTGAGCGTTCTCGCTAGAACTTCCTACACCAACCCAAATTCCTACACACACAGAACGCACGCTCGTGTTCTGATCCATTACAACACGCAAATTATTTGGGTATGTTATCAATTTTACCATATTATTATTATTATGTGTATTATTATGCTTTAATACATATCGCACACTTTGAGAATATGTATCCATATTTAAGTTACCAACTTTAATATGTAGTATGATTAAAAATTTTTAATCAATTATTATATTACTTCTCTGATGGGCGCAATAGAAAAACCTTTTCCCCTAATTGCATCAACTATGCGTTGCAGAACTTGGACAGTAGATTTCGTAGGTTGCATCAAAATAAAATCTCCACCTTTTACTCTTTCCGTAGCTCTTCTAAAAATGATATCTCCATTTTGTTCACGCCAATCTTGTGTATCCGTAGTCCACATGATGGTTTTGTACCCCAAATTTGTGGCTTCTGATATAGTATACTTATTGTATACACCAAAAGGAGGAGAAAAATTGGTCATTTGAATATTTAATAAAGCACTCACAAGTTGGTGTGTTGTAGAAATTTCCTCTCTATTTCGCTGAGCGGACAACTGAGAATGGTCTTGCCTAAAATAGCCACCATTGCCAAGTTCATGTCCATATTGTGCTATCCTTTGCAGTGACTCTTCATTGCCCGAAACCCAACTTCCACTGACAAAAAATGTAGCACTGATTTTGTTTGCATCCAACACTTTTAAAACATCATCCAAGTACTCTATACCGCTATACACATTAAACATCAAACTCACCTTTGCACTGTCACTGCCACGACTTATCGCACCATCTGGATTGCCGCGTGCTTGTGTATCTACTGTAAAATAAGTAAGTCCAAAGACACCCAATACGACTACGGCTATTATGACATTTGTCAAAACTTGTCTAAAAAATTTTTCTTTCACAAAACACTCCTATAAAATATTATAATTTATAATATTCTCACAATTGTGTTTTTATGATTTGATAGTTTATTCAATGAAATGGACAAATTTTGTCACTGCAAACAATTAAAGTAGATCAGATTACTTTTTAAGTTTTAAATCTATCCGCCCTCTGTCATCAATCTTTATCACTTCTACCACTACGCGGTCACCTACATTGACAACATCTGTGACTTTCTCTACCCGCTTGTTGGACAGCTTACTTATATGAATCATTCCATCTTTTCCAGGGGCTATTGTAACAAAAGCTCCTATTTCTATGACGCGGACAACCTCCGCATCATAGACTTTGCCGACTTCAATATCTTCTACAATGGACAATACCATCTTCTTGGCTTTTTCTGCCATTTCACTGTCATGTGTCGCAATATAGACGATACCTTTATCATCAATGTCAATTTTTACACCTGTATCTTCAATAATTTTATTGATTACCTTGCCGTTCTTACCTATTACATCCCCTATCTTGTCAGGTTCAATTTCAAAAGAGATAATTTTTGGAGCATATTTACTCAATTCCAACCTAGGTTTTGGCAACACTTTTAACATTTCTTCCAAAATGTGTTGTCTACCTTGACAGGCTTGTGATAACGCTTGCTCCAAAATCAACTTGTCTATGCCTTTTATTTTTATATCCATCTGTATAGCAGTTATTCCTTGTTTTGTGCCTGCTACTTTAAAGTCCATATCGCCCAAAAAATCTTCCACGCCTTGAATGTCACTCAGTATTGCAACTTTGTCACCCTCTTTTATAAGCCCCATAGCAATGCCTGCAACAGGAGACTTTATCGGCACACCAGCATCCATGAGTGCCAAAGTAGAACCACAGACACTCGCTTGTGACGTACTACCATTGCTAGATAAAATCTCTGTAACAGTCCTTATACAGTATGGAAACTCAACTTCTGATGGGATTACCGCTTCCAAAGCTCTCTCTGCTAGTGCGCCGTGCCCAATCTCACGGCGACCAGGTCCACGCATGGGCTTTGTTTCACCCGTACTAAATGGAGGAAAATTGTACTGATGCATGTAGCGCTTGCTGTTTTCTTCATCTAAATTTTCCAACTTTTGCATCTCTGCAATCATACCCAATGTCGCCGTAGTCAAGCTTTGAGTTTGTCCACGCGTAAAAACTGCACTGCCATGTGTGCGAGGTAACACAGACACCTCACACCATATAGGTCTAATTTGCGTGACTTTGCGTCCATCTGGTCTTGTTCCATCTTTTATAATCTTGGCACGAACTTTTTCTTTGGTCATGTCGTACAACACATCTAAAATTTCTCTTGTGTTATCCGGATAAATGCTTGCAAAGTGCTCCAAAACATTTTTTTCTAACTGCTCTTCATTTATTTGCCTCTGTTGCCTATCATAAGTATTCAGCGCATTATCCAATAGCTTGTCCGCATATTTAACGATGTCATTGTTTATTTTGCTATCAACTTTATAGTAATCTATTTGCTGTTTTGGCTTGCCTATCTCCTTCACTATACTTTCAATAAATTTCACCTGTCGTTTAATTTCTTCATGAGCAAACATAACTCCTTCCAACACAACTTTTTCCGCAACTTGGTCTGCTCCTGCTTCAATCATCAGTATAGCGTCCGCTGTACCACTCACCACAAGGTGCAATTTACTTTTACTTCTCTGCTCATTATCAGGATTGATGATAAATTTGCCATCCACATAACCTACTATAACACTACCGGTAGGACCCATAAATGGAATATCCGATACAGACAGTGCAATAGAGCTACCGAACATACCAAAAACTTCGGGAGGTATATTTGTATCTACAGACAATACGGTACTCACAACAGATACATCACGAAAAAACCCCTTTGGGAAAAGTGGTCTCAATGGCCTATCTATCAACCTAGAAGTTAAAATTGCCTTGTCACTTGCACGCCCTTCTCGTCTTTTAAACCCACCTGGTATGCGACCAATTGCATACTGTTTTTCCTCAAAATCTACGCTCAAAGGGAAAAAGTCAATGCCCGCTCTAATTGAATTTGACATCGTGACATTTGTCATAACCACTGTATCACCACATCTTACCCAACAAGAGCCATTACTTTGAGAGCAGTACTTGCCAATCTCAACGGTAACAGTCTTGCCACCTATGCTTGTTTGAAAAACCAACATTCCCTTATCATCTTTTTGTCTGCTTGACATTCCCACTAAAACTCCTAAAAATTATTTTCTTAAATCCAAATCCAAAACTATTTTTCTGTATCGATCTATATAGTTATCTTTTAAGTAATTTAGCAGTCTACGCCTACTACCTACCATCTGCAAAAGTCCTCGCCTGCTATGGTGATCTTTTGCATGAATTTTTAAGTGTTCTGTCAAATGCGTAATCCTATGTGTCAACAGTGCAATTTGCACTTCGGGACTACCAGTATCACCAGCAGATCTTGCAAATTTATTTATTATTTGCAACTTAGTATTTTTATCCATTTTCTCGCTCCATTAATTTATTTTGATTGAACTACACACACATGCGAGGAGACCGCAAATTAAAGTATCAATCTATGACTATTCTATCACAATATAAAAAAAAAGTAAAGCAATTTTTTGCATAGACAAAAAGAAAAACACATAGGAGTCAAAAAACACTATGAATGTGTTTAAATTTATTTTGCAAAAGTACTTCGATTTAAACTTAATTAAGGTAATGATAAAAAACACAAAATTACTTTCTGTTTCTACGTCTGTTTCTCCACTCTATTACACCATGAGGCAAACAAAACTTTACGGCTTTTTTGAATATTTTCCAGTACTTATTGTTGGCGTATTTCCCAAATCCGCCCTCAATAGCTTTTTTCAATTCCCTATTTGTGCTTTTTTCACATATTACATTTGCAATTTTTCTTGCATTTTTATTGCTCCTATCCACTACCAATAGCGCGCAAAATACTAAATCAAAGTCCGTCATCAATTTTGTTTTTGCAAGTCTTAGTTCTGCACAAACTCCAACGACAGCTCTTTTAAAATTTCTCCTGCCCGCTTGTAAAAAAGGCGGAAAATCTCCATAAATCAGTCTAAATATCCTACACCATGACAGATAACTCAAAAATTTATCTTGTCCTGCATCGTATTTAGAACAAAATTCAATCACCTCTCTCAACATCACTATGTTATATCTATATTTACCTTTTGTGACCTTTTCACGAGTTGCGCTATTGATGCGTATACGATAAATGTAAGAAGTAATATCATGACAGTAAGATATAGACTGACTTTTTGTTAACCAAAGTATTGTAACGGCGTCCTCTAAATATGTGTTTTCCTTAAAAAAGAAATTATTTTCTAACAAAAAAGAACGCTTAAAACATAAAGCCCAAGCATTACAAAACTCTTTTACTATGCTTTTTAGAAATAATTCTTTCTGATGTTTTTTGTCAAAAAGCAAAACTTGATCTACAGTCTGATATTTCAAACTTTCAAAATCATGCACATAGTCCACATGGTAAGAAGTTTTTGGGCTATCTGCAAAAAAGCACTTATATTTATACAAAAATGCACAACTTTTCGTTTTTTCAAAACACTCTATAATCTTTTCAATACACCCTTCCACCAACAAGTCATCACTGTCAACAAACCATACATACTCACCACAACATTCTCTTAGACCTGTATTTCTAGCTGCCCCTTGCTTTTTATTAAAACTGTGAGTTATTACCTTCACTCTGCTGTCCAAATTTGCATAGCTCTCTGCTATGGATTTACTACTATCTTGACCACAGTCATCTATCAACAAAACCTCTATATCATCATTTTTGTACGACAATATACTATTTAAACATTCTACAAAATACTTTTCTACATTGTAAAACGGCACAATGATTGACAATTTTATCTTACTTACATTCATTTTTTACTTATCAATTTAAATTATTTATTCTTAAATTTTCTATACAGTTTTAATAGACCGTAAGGCATAATCGCTTTTATGCTTTTTTTGAACAGCTTTTTGAACCTAACTTCTTTCCTTGTATAAAATTTACCATGCTCTAAATATTTAATATTATTTCTAATATCCCAGTTGATCAATTTTGCATACTCATAATATAAATCAACATAATGCATATTTTTTTTGTCAAACCTCCACGGCTTTGGTAAACCATCGGTAAAATGTATAATTACAGGAACAAACTCATTAGAAATGTCATTTTCTAAGTACAAACTTCTAATAATTATTTTTGTGTGCGGATTAGTACAATCTAACTGTGAAAAATCTCTCATAATATTATACTTCCAAGATAAATATACACGAGAATCTAAACCATCTTGTATAGCGAGCACATTGAGTGCCTCTTGATCAGGATAATTATAGCATTCATTTGCCTTATATTTGTATATAAAATCAAAAGCCCTATCCGTGTATCTTTTTTCAATCCAATATTTATTGTTTATCAACATTACTCCAGAATTTGTATAGTGAGTGTGTTCATCCATAATGTCAATACCAACTAAATCAAAAAATTTAAATCTATTATAGAACTGCATATTTGCTACTGGATTCAAAAACCATTGAAACTGTCGCTTTTCACTACAAGCTGCATATGCTTTGTCTGTTATATCTGTTTCAAACAAATCACACAAGTCGTCCAACACCAAGATATCACAGTCAAGGTATAAAAACTTTTCCACATGAGGCAAAAGCTTGGGTGCAAGCAATCTAAAATTGGTTTCTTTCCCATACCATCCAATGAGTGGTATATTCTCATAATCTTGCGTGCCTATCATCACATGCTCTATGGTGAACTTTTGCTCAAAAATGCTCAATGCATTTTTAATAAACTGCAAATCGTCACTTGTCAAATCATAGCTAAATAAGTAAAAGTGATACTTTGTAGTAACTTTTGCATTCTTTAAAGCCGAATACATTACGACAGTGGCTTGTTTGACAAAGCCACTGTTAAATGTCAAAACTATGGGTATACACATGTAAAAATAATCCTAATTTTTATTGTTTGATATTGACCTTGCATACATTGACTTTGCCTACCCTGAAACCTTTATAGATTGCAATTTACAAAGTCTACAAAATACAACAATAATCAACAGTATATTTTATTATAACAAAAATTAAAAAAATATACAACTATTTTGTGTACAATCTACAAAAATAATTGTATGCTTTTTTATTAACTTTATTTTGTCAATCACTATTTACAACTTTTGGTAGATTATTAAAAGCGCATTCACCAAAATTCAATTCGTAACCAAATTGCAACACCAAATCTTCCAGCTGACTTTCACTAATTCTTGCCAAAACACTTTCATTTTTCATGATACAAAAGCGATGGTAATATTTACTGTTGAGCATAGCAAAGGCTTGTCCCAATGAAGTTTGACTAGATATGATTATTTCTTTAACTTCTATCCCCTGTTTGATTCTTTGTGAGCGGTATGCCATTGAATAAAGCCTTTGATACTGACTAATTTTTTCTGGCAATAAACTCTCCAAAAAAACAAAAATTGCAATCAACATCAGTGTAATATTTGCTCCGTTATATATGGCAAATACAGAAAAAACAATAAAAATTGAAGACGCCAAAAGACCTGTCAATCTAAAAATTTTGTAAGCTTTTTGTCTTTTAAACTTTAATGACAGTAAACTCAACAGTATTCTACCCCCATCTAGCGGATAAAATGGCAATAGATTTAGTACAAATATTGCTATGTTTGCTAGCAATAAACTTTCGCTATACATGTAAGTTGATGGAAAAAACCACCAAACCGCAGCTACAAACAATGCCAAAATCAAGTTTACAAGGGGACCAGCGATTGCAATTTTTATTTCATCTTTACATTTTAGCGTTTCAAACTTACCCGTAAGACTTGCCCCATATGGCGTGAGTCTTATCTCTTTCAATTGATACCCCAATTTTTCTGCAACTTCTGCGTGGGCAAATTCATGTATCAACACAACTAAAAAGTAAGCTACAAACTCCACTCCCAACCCTAGCAAAAACATTATTAAACCCAAAATCCAAAATAGCATTGATACTCTAAAAGTCATACAATATCATATGAGATTGTCCAGCAAATTAGTATTGTTTAGAGATTAGCATTTAAAGTTATTCCCACGGAAAAACAATCCACTTGTAGTCTACATTGCCTATTGAATTTGTAAGAATTTCACCATAATAGTCTGGTATCAACGCACTATCTTGTCTATATAAGAGTGTAGCAAACCTTATCCAATTCAGTTTTCCCTGCATTTGATAAAAATTTTTAATTCTTTTCAAGGTTTCTCCCGTGTCCGTTATGTCATCTACAATCAGCACTTTTTTGTTGTCTTTTACTTTGTCTAAACAGTCAAAAGTCATATTGACGCCCAACTTATTTGATAATACAACGCTCAAAGGCAATCCACCGCGCGGAATGCCATAAATATATTCTGGACAAAAGTCTGATTCCTGTATCTGTTTTGTTAAGTTACAGCAGAGAGTGTCAAAATCTTTCCAAGTCAAATGGTAGTCATATAGCTTTTTTAGTTTTATAATATTGTCCATTGAATCTAACCAGGCACAAATAATAAAAAACAAAAACGAAAACATTTTTTGAATCGTTTTTGTTTAAAAATTAGAGGAAAATTTTTGTACCCACATACTTACAGTATTGCCATCTACATTAAATTTTTTCCCGACTTGTCTAAAAGATTTACCAGACAAATAAAGTTGACAAGCCAAAATTTTGATGTCTTTATCATAACACTTTTTTATAGGCGTATAGACAGTTCTGCATTGCTTACAGTACATTCGCTGACTGCCTGCTGATGTTTTACCACTTTTTACTTGATTTTGAGTACTACCACATTTTTTGCACCAAGTCATGTTGCCTCCACAAAAAGTAACCTAATTTATATTATATATTATACCCAATAAAAAGTCAACTAAACCAAGCAATATTTTAAATTTGACTTAAATTTGATTTATATTTATTACACCAATCAATCATCTCTTGTGCTGTAAAAGCAGACTGCTTGCTGATGTTTATACCACCTGTCAACCGAGCAATCTCCTCTATGGTGCGCACATCATCTAGTCTTGTGACAGTAGTAACTGTACTGTTTTCCACTGTATTTTTCTCAATCAAAAAGTTTGCATCTGCCATAGCAGCAATCTGAGGCAAGTGAGATATGCACAATACCTGTTTTGTTCTGGATATCTGTGCCATTTTTTGTGCGACGGCTTGTCCTATAATACCACTTATACCCGCATCTATTTCATCAAAAATTAGTGTATCTATCTGTTCTACTGTTGCGGCTATTACTTTTAAACCCAACATGAACCTTGATATCTCTCCACCTGAAATTATCTTTGAAAGTGGTTTGATTGGTTGACCCAAATTTGTACTTAAATAGAATTCCACACTGTCAAAGCCGTCGTTACTAAACTTGCGTTCGGCTACATCAAACTCTGGAATATCGCTAAATATCACTTCAAATACACTGTCTTTCATGCCCAATTGAGCAAGTTCTAAGACTATTTTTTTGGATAGTTCGACGGCGGCACTGCGTCGAAAATTTGACAAGTCTGTGCATTTTTGATACAAACTTTGCATACACTTTTGTTTTGCTGATTTAAGAGTGCAAGCAATACTGTCCGCATTTGACAGAATACCTAGCCTACTTTTTGCTTGAAGCAAAAAGTCATGCATTTGATTTGTATCCCCATATTTTCGCTTAATCGTTCGCACCAATTCCAATCTTTTTTCCAAAGCGTCTATTTCTGCACTATCAAAATCCACTTCTTGCAAGTTTTGGTAAAGTGTGCCCGATATGTCCATCAACTCCAACCTACAATTTTCCATCCTGTTTATCAAACCTTGATAAATTTCCACAGTTTTAATGCTATTTAATTGCGTCTTGCATTCACCAAATAAATGCAAAATATTAATTTCCCCACTTGATATAATTTGGGTCAAACGAGTAAGTGTAGCTTTAATCTTTTCTGATGACAAAATTAGCTTTCTTTTGTCTGTCAAAGATTGCTCTTCATTTTGCAAAATTTTTGCGTTTTCAATCTCTTGTATCTGAAATTGTAAAATTTCTAATTCCCTTAGTCTTTTAGAACTGTCCCCTAAATCTGCAATTTGTCTGTTTATGTTCTTCAATTCACTGTAAAGATTTGCAATATCACACTGCAATTCATTTGTACTGTCTCCCAAAAAATCTGTTATTAGTTGCAACTGCTCTGACTTATTGCTTAGCGTCAAGTGTTGGTTTTGTCCGTATATATCTACCAGCGTAGTCATAATTCGTTTCAGCATTGATGGAGTACAGTTTTGACCGTTGACTTTGATTTCATTTTTTCCATCTTGTTTAAACCTGCGTCGCACGATTACCATATCATCTTGTACAAATCCAAGCTCTTGTAAAACTACTTTTGTATTTTTGCCAATTTCAAATACACCTTCCACAAAACCACACTGTTGTCCATGTTTTAACAAAGACTTGTCATATTTTTCACCAAGTAACAAAAAAATACTGTCAATGATGATTGACTTGCCAGCGCCCGTTTCACCACTAAGCACATTAAAATTGGCGTCAAACTCTATCTCCAAATTCTGGATTAGTGCAACATTGGATATGTGAAGTTTTTGTAACATATTTTATGTAAATAAAGTAAAGCTTTTATCACTTTAAAACAAATTCAATCATTTATGATTTGCTCTATCTTATCAAGTAATTGTTTACCTTGTTCTTTTGTGCGAACCAGTACAAATACTGTATCCAGTCCAGAAATACAACCCACCACTCCTTCAAAATTGAGCTGGTCTATCAATACAGAGGCCGCATTGGCCATGCCATGCAGTGTCTTTAACACCACAGTGTGGTCAACTTGCTCATAAAACATGACAGAAACTTTAAAAATCTCTTTGATTTTGTGCATCATTACAGATCTGTCACTGTCCCTTGTATAGCGTGAACTGTCCCCATAAGGAGCCTTAATAAGTCCAAGCTCTTTTATGTCACGGGATACAGTAGCTTGCGTGATATTAAAGCCAGCAAGACGCAATGAATCTGCCAATTCGTCTTGTGTCTGTACAGGATTTTTTTCTATTAGCTCCAATATTTTTGCTTGTCTAAAATGTCTGCTCATATTATCTTATTATCTTATTATTTTTGCCACTTTACCAACTAGGGTTTCCTCAGTTTCATTGCAAGTTTTTTATAAAAATTATCTCCTCCCTCCAACCTAACAAATCTTATTTGAGTCTTTGATTTAAACAGTGTCAATTTGGATTGACTGTCAATTTTTGCACACTCTTTACCATCAACAAAAATGTCAGCTGTTGCATCACTTTTTAGCTGTAAATTTATTATATTATTATCTCCGACTATCAAAGGACGGGATCTTAGAGAATGTGCATTGATAGGCGTCAATGCAAAGACAGGGGAATCTGGACTGACAACAGAACCACCTGCCGACAGTGAATAAGCAGTAGACCCAGTAGGAGTGGACACTATCAAGCCATCTCCCCTATAATCATCAATAACATTATCAGAAATCGACAGCTCTACCCTAATCAAGTGTGAAGTGTTTCTAAAAATGACTACCTCATTGAGTGCCATAAACTGTCTGTCCTGCAAGTCAAGTTGCACTAAATTGCGTGATTCAAACCAAAACTTGCCTTGACTCAATTGAAAAATAGCTGTATCCACTTGATGCAACTCTACTTCTGTCAAAAATCCCAAGTTGCCAATATTGATGCCCAAAATAGGCATATCAAATTTCAAGCAATTCTCAACAGAATTCAGTATAGTACCATCTCCACCCAAAGTTATTAAAAAACAATCCCCATCATCTCTTGACTTCGTAATTGCACTAGAATCAAATATACAATCAAACTTTATCTTGTATTTTTTGAGTAGCTTTGATACAGTTTGACTGACAGTGTTCCCTGTGTCTTTGTGCGGATTGCAATTGAGCACTACCTTCATTAGGTATATATTATATACCATTTTTTTAATTTGTGCAAGCAAAGTAGACAAATATAATCAAATGTTGTCAAATTTATCTATCAATTTTTGTAGAGTCTCTCTGTTCATTCCCGAAGTTGCAAACACAGATTTTTGCTCCAAGTCTACAATGTGGCTGTCACCATGCCCCAATGTTACAACCTTTACCACACTGCCATGAGTCTGCAAAAAATGTACAACTTGTTGACCAAAGCCACCGTTAACTAAGCCATCTTCTAGCGTTATGATTTGTTTATACTGACTAGCCAATGATTGCAAAGTTTTACTATCAAGTGGCTTTAAAGTGTTTGCGTGTACACAGTCTGCTCTACAACACTGCATAGCTATATCCAATGTGCGATTTCCTGCCGCTACCAAAACAGTATTGTAGTTTTGCTGTCTCATATATTCCCAATCAAAATTTATTGGATGTTGTGTATTGTAAACTGTATCAAAGCTTTTTGGATATCGTATAGACAAAGGTGAGTTGTAAAGAGCGGCAAAACTCATCATAGCATAAAGTTCACAGCCGTCTTTGGGACACAAAATTGTCATATTGGGTATTTGTGACAGATATCCAATGTCGTATATGCCTTGGTGTGTGACGCCATCACTGCCAGCTATTCCCGCTCTATCAATCAAAAAAGTTACCGGCAAATTGTTTATGCACACGTCATGAATAACTTGGTCATATGCGCGTTGCAAAAAAGTAGAATAAACAGCAAAAAAAGGCTTGCAACCACCCTTTGCAAGTCCAGCAGCCATAGTTGTAGCGTGTTGTTCTGCCATACCAACATCAAAAAATCTGTCTGCGAATTGCTCAGAAAACTTGGTCAGCCCTGTCCCTCCACTCATACCGGCAGTTATCGCTACAATGCGTTTATCCTCACTTGCAAGCTCTATCAATGCATCACACATTGTGTTAGAAAACGATTTATTTTGTTTATTTTTTACTGTGTCCTGCAACTTTTGAATATTCTTATTTTCTGTTTCATAGTCCATGATTTTTTGAGTAGACTTTGGTTGCAATCCGTGAAAAAGCTCGGGCTGAACTTCGGCAGATTTAAAACCTTTGCCTTTCTCGGTCATTAAATGAACAAAAACTGGACCTTGTTCGTTGGATAATTCTTTAAATAAATTGATAAGATTGGGTAAATCATGACCGTCAAATGGTCCGTAATATGGTATACCAAAAGTTTCTATAACTTTACGACTAAACTTTTTTTGTACTTTTTTTGCAAATTTGATTAGCGGTTTGCCCAAAATTGGCAGTACTAAAATGCATCTTTTGACATTGTTCTTAAAACGAGCAAAGCTCTTGCTCACCCTAAGCTTTGCAAAGTGGTTGGACATTGCGCCCACATTTTGAGATATTGACATCTTATTATCGTTTAAAATTATCAATAACTTTTTCTTTGATACCCCTATATCATTGAGTGCTTCATACGCCATACCTCCGCCAAAAGCACCATCACCAATTATTGCCACGACATTGTGCTGCTCATCTTTAAAATCCCTTGCCCTTGCCAAACCAAGCGCTTGCGACAAACTGGTCGTACCATGACCGACAGAAAATAAATCAGCATCACACTCCTGTGGATTAGGGAAACCTGTCACTCCTGAATTTGTCCTTAAATTGTCTAAATTTCTACCTGTAAGTATCTTGTGTGTGTAACACTGATGACCCACGTCAAAAATCAATTTGTCTTTGAAGCAGTCAAAAACAAAATGCAAAGCTACTGTAATCTCTACTACACCCAGGTTTGAAGACAAATGTCCGCCATATGTATTGACCTTATCAATAATTTGTTTCCTTACATCTACACAAAGCTGCTGCAACTGTTGCATAGACAGGTCTTTGATATTTTCCATCTATTTTCCCAAACCAAACATCAAAAAAATTCTACCGACTATCTTTACGATACTGTGACTGTGCTTTATCGCATACAACTTTACAAGCGCCTTGCACCCAACAGTAAAAGCTGCCAAAAGTGAACTTATAATAATTGTTATCGCTAAGCTATTCCAGTCTGTATTCTGTGCCAAAGAAAAAGCAATCCCCACTCCAATGGCTCCTGTGATGATGGCAGATATATCCCCTATAATGTCACCAAAAAAACTTGCAACCTTACTTTGATTGTTTATCAGCCAAAGACTGCACTTTGCACCTTTAATTTTGCGTGATGCCATAGACAAAAATGGAACTTTGTCACATGCCGTAACTGCCACTCCAATTAAATCACATAAAAGTGCAACCAACAAAAATATCACTAGCACAATGATAGAAAATATTAAGTTGGCATCTGTCAAAACAACTTCGGACAACAAACTAAAAACTACTGTCAGCACAAATGCTAAAACAAAAGCTTTCAATGGCCACAAATTGCGTTTTTTATTTTTATACTCCACAAGTCTAAATTTATTTATACCAATTAAAAGTTAAATAAGTAGCACATCGCACAGCAAATCTTGCTACTCGTGCCCAAAAGTGTGATATTACGACTGTAATCAATCGGAATA
>JAITUJ010000025.1 GCA_031286385.1 Clostridiales bacterium
CAAAACATAGCCTACCCAGTATACCATACCCCACCCCCACATGTCAACCATTTTTATAAAACTTTTTATTCCCTTTTCATTCATTCAACATTAATAAAAAATTCATATACTAAATGTGCAATAAAAATTTTACTTACTTTTTTTTGAACAATATTTCCAGTATACATTTGATAATTTCCAAAATAACCAATGCGAATACACCCCAAACAAACCAATCGACAGCGTAAACGAAGTGTCCCAATATTAACATAGACCCTATTAACACCAGCACGAACAAAATTATAAGAACCATAAGTTCTAGTAGACCGGTAACAAGTTTATTTTGCATGAAAATAGTATTTGCTATCATTAGATAATTTATATTTTTTTACAAAACTTTGTTCATCACTTTTTTGCCACAATTCTCTATCGGTCAGTTAAAAAAGCTTTTAAAAACAGTACCATTGACAATTAAGAGAATAATTTAACACTGCATGTAAAACAATCTCATCTAAAATACTCTGTCTACTTGATTATGTAATTCTGTCAAGTGTTGCAAAAAAATTTAGAGACCCCAAATAAAACTAAATATGGTAGAAGTAATCGTCACGCAAAGGGCGCCCAAATAAAAAGCATAATCATACAAATCTGGCTTAAACTTTGTTTTTATGTTGCTTGTACTGTCAAGTTCGGGAGAGCTTGACAGTACAGTAGAAGGCATTACAATAGGATTGACTGTGGCAAAACTGACCATCAAACTATTTTTGAGTAATTTATTTCTTTTGTTTGACTGTGGATTTTTATTTATCTTTTTTAGTATAAGTAAAAGTAGCATACCTATACTAAAACATACCATTAAAATCAAAAAAGCTATACCAATATTGTCCTTTATGCTATCAAAAAAACCACTACCCAACCAACCATTTTGTTTTGCAAAAGCCAGATAATTTCCTATACCATTGTTTATAAAATGTACAATTACAGAAGGCCATATGCTTTTTGTCAACAGTGTTATATAAACCAAAAATACACCACCAACAGCTGTAAAAAAAACTTGTCCAATAAATTGATGAAAGAGTCCAAAAGCTATACCACCCACAATTAAAACAGAAGTTCTATTGTATACACTATCAATGGTAGTTAAAAAACCTCCCCTCAAAGCAAATTCTTCACAAAATCCTGGTAGTACTGCAACCGTAAAAATACTGAGAAAAAACCACCAACCATTTACAGAATCCGCATCAGAAGAAGTACTTGACCTATATCCTAAGCTTGATAAAAAAATTTGCCAAATTGTACTTACAGCAATCGTGACGATAAAAAAGCAAATACCTAATGCAACGCTTATGATTATATTTTTTATACTGGTCTTGCGAATGTTGCTGAAAAGAAAAACTTGCAGTGTACTTTTTTTTAACACAAACTTAAAAATAAACAGTGGCATCAAAAATAAAATACCTATTTGCATGAGCAAAGAAAAAAACAAATCAGCTACATATCCGTTATTTGCACCTAAATTTACACCAGCAATGCTAACAAAAGAAAAAACTGTCCTCAAAATTAACAGACCGCAACTTATCAAAAACATAGTCAAACCAACACACCTAAACTGCCTTTTTAAGTCTGAATGCTGTTGAATTTGTCCACCTTTATTGTCTTGCAGTGCATGATCCAATGAGTTTGCATCTTTCATAATTTCTTCCTCTTTCTACTTTGTCCTGTGATAAAAAAGATTGTCAACACAACAAAAATACCCCCACCCAACGCTACTGCATTGTACCCCATTGTATTAGGCGTTATCACTTTAACAACTGCACTTTGGCTATCTTGCAGCTCATTTTGCCAAAGCAAAAAGTTCTGCTTTAATACAATAACATGGCGAGCAGAATTTGACAAAACTCTATTGTTAGAGTTAAAATAATAACTCGCAACAGAGTTTTTAAAGCTCAATGGGTCTACACCCACCTCTTGAATCATACTACAAAGTTTGACAGATTTAGTACTAAAAATTGGGTCATAACCACGAATCATAATATCTGCAATTTTTTCAAAAACAGTCGCTTGTCTACTCGTTTTGCTGTTCAATTGTTGCCAAAAAATTTCAAATGGGTTTTTCAGCAAAAACTCTGTTTGTAGTCTAAAAAACCCAATAGAACGGCCCAAACGACTAGTGGTATTCAGTGGTGACTGATGAGTAGACTTTGTGCGTCCTGTTATGAGATGATTTTTAGGCTTACTGTTTGATACTTCAGTTAACCCTACAATATTGAAAACTTCTACAAAATAGGTGTGTAGCTTGTCAATAAATTCTTCATTTACTGACAAGTGCATTCTATCAACTTCAATTTTTAATTCATACCATGTTAAACTGTTCACATCTTCATATTCAAATATTGCAAAGCTAAAAGGGGACAAAAAACTCTCATCTAAATTATTTACAATTTTAGCTGTCACCTGTTGTTTAAATGAAGAGATAAAAATACAGCACAAAAAAATCATCATAATTACCACGCTAAGCAATAACTCTAATAATTTTTTTATTATTATTTTCATCAATAACAGCTCCTAATAATACTTTAAGGTAACTAAAATAATTTATCTTTGCAAGATATTTTTACTGTTAATTTATTAAGCTTTTTTCAGCCTTTGCAAAGTGTCTGCAAACTCATTCATCGCAGTTTTATACGGCTGTTCGGTTGCCAAGTCAACTCCTGCATCTTTTAAAATATCATAAGGAAGCTTGCTTCCACCACTTTTAAGAAATTTATAGTAATTATCTAAGTCACCTTTTAAAATTCTGTCTGCTAAAGCCACAGCCGTAGTTAAGCCAGTAGCGTATTTGTACACATAAAATGCGTTGTAAAAATGTGGAATGCGCATCCACTCTGTCTTTATTTGGTCATTGTGCACAACCGCTTTACCATAATAGCTTTTATTTAAATCTAAATACATCTGAGAAAGTGAGTGCACCGTCAACGGTTGACCACTTTGCTCCATATCATGAGCATTTTTTTCGAATTCACTAAACATAGTTTGTCTAAAAATGGTAGTCCTAAACATATCCAAATAATATTGATTTAAAAAGTTTAGCAATTTTTTGTCACTACTTGTCTTTTGCAAGTGTTTTATCAACAAAACTTCGTTGACTGTGCTCGCAACTTCTGCTACAAAAATGCTATACCCTGCTTTGATATAGGGAAGTGCCTTGTCACTGTGATAACTGTGCATAGCATGACCCAACTCGTGTGCTATTGTAAATACGTCATGCGTAGTCTTTGTATAGTTGAGCATGACAAACGGATGAACACCATAAGGACCCCATTGGTAAGCTCCGCTCCTCTTGTTGTCTGTTTCATAAACGTCTATCCAATTACAATCCCTAGCTTGAACAAGTAGCCTGTTGTAATCCTCACCCAAAGGTCGCAATGCATCAATGACCATTTGATAAGCCTCATCATATTCCAACTTTAATCCTACATCTTCAAAAAGTGGAACATATAAGTCATACATGTTCAGTTCACCCAATATTTTTTTTCGGTGTGCTATATAGTCATGCATCAGCGGAAAAGCTCCATGAACAGCATTGATAAGACTGTCATACACAGCCTCACCTATCCCCTCATCGTGCAATTCTGCCTGTATAGCACTCTTAAAGCCTCTTATTTTTGCAACCATCACATTGGCTTTGACATTTCCCCCATAGTTAGCAGCTATGATATTGATAAACTTGTTGTAAGCGGCATAGTACTGTTCAAAAGCTTTTTTTCTTATCTTTATATCAGAATTTTGCAGAGCCAAACTGTACACTCCATGAGTGAGTTTAGTCATTTTTCCATCTATTTCTATGTCTCCAAAATCTACATCCATACTGTCCATCTCGCCATGTGTCTTTTTAAATACCCCAAACACGCCACCTGCTGCTGCCAATATCCTTTCTTCTTTGTCTGTCAAAATGAATTTTTTTCTTCGTATTATTTCGCTAAAATAAAAAT
>JAITUJ010000040.1 GCA_031286385.1 Clostridiales bacterium
ACACAGAATAGCCGTAGCATAGGTGGCATTGTGGGGTACTGTGTAAATGGGGAGATAATAGACTGTGTCATTTTTGCGAGTACGATACGGAACATAGGCAAAGACGGGTACACCAACGGGTTGCCGTATATGGGTATGATAGTGGGATTGATAAGTGGGTCAAAGGTGTGGTATGTAGCGACTGGTGAGGATATCATACTTGACATAGGGTATCTAGACGGCAGTCAAGCCATCTATGTAGGTAGTACAAGGTATTGGCCTTGGGGTGGCTATGAAGGACCTGATGTTGACATAGCATAAAAATTTTGGTGAAGATGCAACAAGAGGCAATAAAATAAGATAACAAAGCAATATTTGTAAACAAAAAGACTTATCTATCGCGTGATAATTATAGCGGTAAAACCGTACAAGGAGTAAATAAATTATGGTTTCAAAAAAGGTAACAGTAAATCTCAAACAAGGTCTTCATATGAGACCGGCTAGTGTTTTTGTCAACCAAATGGCGACATTTGCTAGTGAAATTACTATAACGGTAAGTGACAAGACGCTAAATGCAAAGAGCATTATGAATGTATTGGGTGCAGGAATAAAGTTTGGTACAGAGATTGTCATATCTGCCAACGGTAGTGACGAACAAACAGCACTGGATACAGCCGTTGACTTTGTCATGACAGAGTTTGAATAAAATATAGGAGAAATACTATGTTAATAGGTAAACTTGCAGCGCAAGGTATTGCTATTGGCAGTGCTTTGGTTGTCAAAAATCAAATTGATTTGAGTAACTATAAGGTTGGAAACATAGAAAAAGAAATATCAAGTTTTGAAAAAGCAGTACAGAAGTACACAAAACTGATGAATCAAAAATTTGAGCGTGTAAAAAAACTTTACGGTGATAGCCAAGCAGAAATTTTGCAAGCTCGTTTGGTCATTTTAAGTGACCCGTTTGTCAAAGATGAAATTGTCATGCAGATAAAGCAAGGAGTTTCTTGTACTGTTGCCGTGCAAAGTGTGCTAGGTGGATTTGAACAAATGTTGTCAAACTCTGGTGATGAGCTTACTGCACAGAGAGCTGCGGACGTGAGGGAAGTTATAGATGGGCTGTTGTATATTTTGGTTGATGGTCCTCAACTAGACTTTGACAATTTGTCACAAAATACTATTTTAGTCAGTCATGAAGTAAGTGCAAGTACACTGGCAGACATTGGAGATAACAAGTTTGTAGTAGGCATAGTATCAAAAATGGGAGGCTACACTTCACACTGTGCAATTATGGCAAGAGCAATGGGATTGCCAGCGGTACTCAACATTGACACAGATGTTATTTTAAATGGCAGTAGTTTGATAGTAGATGGTGACAAAGGTTTGGTAATTATTGACCCAACAAAAAACCAAATTAAACAGTACCAAGCGGATTTAGACAAGCAAAATGACCAGAAAAAGAAACTAGAAAAGTTTGTTGATAAGCAAACTGTGTTAAAGTCAGGGGAAAAGCGACACATCTTTTGTAACATTGGTGATTCACAAGATGCCTTAAAGGCTCAGAGTCAAGGGGGAGAGGGAATTGGACTTTTTAGAACGGAGTTCTTATACATGCAACACAATTCTCTGCCCAGTGAAGACAGTCAGTTTGAGGCCTACAAAAGAGCATCTGCGAATATAAAAGGCAAACCATTGGTTGTGCGTACACTGGACATTGGGGGGGATAAGGATATCCCATACCTAAAATTGCCAAAAGAAGAAAATCCCTTTTTGGGTCACCGTGCAATTAGGTATTGCTTGGCAAGAGAAGATGTATTTGAACCTCAAATACTAGCTATACTTAGAGCATCAGCTTTTGGTGATATTAGAATAATGTTGCCTATGATAAGTGACTTAATGGAGATAAGGCAAGCTAAACAAATAATAGAAAGATGTAAGTCAAAATTAGAAAAGCAAAAAATTGCATTTGACGCAGACATAAAAGTAGGGATTATGACAGAGACAGCATCAAGCTGTCTTATAGCTGATATTTTGGCAACAGAAGTTGACTTTTTTAGTATAGGCACCAATGATTTGACACAGTATATTATGTCAGCAGATAGGGGAAATACACTTGTATCCAGCTTGTGTAGTGTCTTTCAACCAGCAGTTTTGCGAGCAATCAAGCAGATAATTTTTAGTGCAAAGCAAGCTAAAATAGAAGTTGCAATGTGTGGGGAGGCGGCTAGTAACATAGCGTTGTTACCATTGCTGTTGTCATGGGGATTAGACGAATTTAGTGTTTCTAGCAATATGGTGCTGTCAATGAGAGAAGCTATCTCTAAGTGGACAAAAAAAGAAGCTGACGGTGTAGACGCAAAATGCAGTACAATGTCAACTCATATAGAAGTAGAAAACTATCTGAAAAGTCAAGTTAAAAACTGATGAATAGGGTAAATATTGTTGCAGTAGGTGGCATAAAAGAAAAATTTTTTAAAGATGCAATTGCAGAATATTCTAAGCGCTTGCATGCTTTTGCTTACTTAAATTTTATAGAAATAGATGAGAAAGCTCACAAAGAAATTTCTCCTAAAATAGAAAGCGAAACTTTGGATTTAATGAAAGTTTTAAGCAAACTAAAAGGTAACAAATATTTGTTGGATATAAAAGGGCAATTGGTAAATAGTCAACAGTTTGCTCAAATTTTGTCCAGTGAAATGGATGCGACATTTGTAATTGGGGGTAGTGATGGCGTTTCAAGAAGTATAGAACAGTCCATAACGAGTACCTTATCTTTGGGTAAAATTACTTTGCCTCATCAATTGTGTCGTGTAGTTTTAATAGAACAAATTTACAGAGGTTTTATGATTGCAAGTGGGAGGGCATATCATAAGTAATTTTATTTAAGGTATAAAAATGATAAAAAATGTGTTAAATGCCATTATAAAATTTTTGGAAAGTACTTGTTTATTAAGTATATTTCAAAACAATAAAAGGCAAGTACCTAGCTTGCGTAAGAGTAGTGCATGTTTTGCGTGTAGCGTATGGCACTTAGAAATAAATACAAAAAAACGGTAGAAAGTAAGAGTAGTGCGCATTTTGTATGTAGCGTATGGCTTTAATTGTGAATACCATACTTTCCGTCTATTTTATATTTCTGTGATTTTAATGCCACTCACATCAGCTTTGCCAGATACCAGAAATGAATGTGTTATTTTATCCGAAGTGCAGTTGATAAAATTGAGTTTTTTTAAGTTACAATTTTTGAAAAACACATTTTTTAAATTGCAGTTTTCAAAAGTGACATCTTTAAAATTGTTGCTAATAAAAGAGCAGTTTGCAAAGTCAGTAGAAAATGTAGTGTCTTTTATCATGCAACTAGTCCATTCCGTATTTTTAAAAATTGTATCTTTAAAAGAGTTTTTTGACAATCTAGTAGCTTTAAATTTTGAATCCCCAAAGTTTGCTTCGTTAAAGTTGTTATTGCTTAAATTTGCAGCTTTTATGCTAGTATTAGACATGTCAGCACTAATGAATATGCTTTTGACAATGTGCGTAGCATGTATTTTTGCGCTTGATAAAATGGCATTACTAAAATAACAAGAATTTATATTGCTGGCCTTTAAATCTGCATTTTTTAAGTTGCTATCCACAAACAAGCAGTTGCGAATATTACTAAAATTCAGTTTGCCACTCATTAAGTTGCTGTCCACAAACAAGCAGTTGCGAACATTGCTAAAATTCAATTTGCCACTCATGTTGTTTAAACCACTAAAATCGGCGTCTTTCCATGTACTCACAGACATGTTCATAGGTTTTATACTTTCCTCTTCATCACTGTGCACATAGGAAAAATAATTTAAATCTACACCAAAAAATATACTCATCTTGTCAAGTTGAATAATGTCAGGCAAGGAATCTCCAGATTCCCACTTGCTAACTGCTTGTGGGCTAGTGGATAAATATTCTGCCAACTCTGATTGGCTTATGTTCTTTTTTTTGCGCGCATCTCCAATTTTTTGACCTATTGTATATTCATTTATCATAAAATAAAAACTCCTATAACTAAGATTACTAAAATAGTATAGCATAATTAATATCACCTGTCAAGCAAAAATATCAACCAATAGTTGATATTTTTGTCAAATTGTAGATAATTGTTTTTCATTCACGCAATTATTTTGATTACCTTAAAATTAATAGAGTATAAAGTATTGGAATTTTATATGTGTTTTTTTAATCTGTGAGATATGTAAAAACTTTATATTTAGTGCAGGGGTGAAAATTGAAGAAATATTATAGGTGCAATAAGTAGATTTTTAGCAGGGTTTATGGTATAATGTATGCTGTGAATAATATATACACAACACTAAACCAATCAGTAAAAGCTGGTTTTAATTATTATGGTTTGGCAACATCGTACGAAGTAACGCAATTGATTAATAATGGAGATAAAATTGCGATGTATTTCCAAGATAAGGATTGTCAAGTCAATAACCTTGATGACTTTATAGATTTTTTATTTTTAAAAAAATCTATTCAGTTTAAACCTTTATCTATGAACATTTCACAAGAAAAAGTAGATGTTTTTAATGGTGTTATATGCGATATTGAGGTTGCTTTGGGTAAATATAAAAAAGGTGATGTGTATAGATTTTTAGAGAAGAATATTGAAAATATTATTCAAGACGAGCAGATACCTATTGATATACTATCTGCAATAATAGAGTTGATTCCAAAAGCAAAAATGGGTTTGAAAAAGACGCTAAAATGTGTTGTGTCCACCCATCCAAATTTGCTTTTGTGTGAGTTTGATAAAAAATATAAGAGTATTATCGATAAGGATGAAGAGCTTTTTTGTTTATTTTTTAATGTTGACAATATTTTGCAGGTTGGTTTTGGATTAGTTGGAGATGAAATAAATTTACAATTACCTTACTTAAAAATTATAAAACGATACTATCGGAATAAAATATATGAAAAATTTACAGCGAAGTTAGATATTGTTGTTCATGCTATTGCTGATTACGGCATCAGACTCTTTAATGCCACAACAGAGGACAATGCTATAAATACACATAGTACTTTTAAGGAAATTAAAGATTTTCTATGTGCAATTGCAAGCAACCATGCGAAAGAATTTGTTTCAAAATATAATCAAATGGAGCTAATGTTGAATGGATATTTGCAAAAGCATGGTTCGATAATAGGACTTCCACCAATTGACCTAAAAGATTTTTGTGATGCACTATTTGATGAAGGTGAGCATTGGATTAACAGAATGCTCATGTTAACGCACAATGGCAGAAAGCATTATTATAGTGAGATTATGGAGCAAAAGCTTGAAAAAAGTATTGTTAACATGCCTTTTTCATCAGATTTTCCAATCAATGATTATTTTACTGAAGAAAAACAAAGGTCATTACAAATTTATAATATAATCTGTTTAAACCGATTGAGTTTTCTAGTAAATGACGAGCATCTTGAAATGTTTTATGGTTGGATAGAGTCTTCTTTGTTGTATATTATTCAGCAATTTAAACTAGATATATCAGAAACGGAGGCTAGAGAAGACTTGCAGATTCTATTCTATCAATATGATGCCTTGCTAGAAGTAAGTAAAGACAATAAAAATAAAAGTCTTATTTCAGGTTTTTCTTATGGGGCAATCATGTTTACATTTGCACTTACAGAAAAACTGTTGCGACTACTGTATAATGTATTGGATAACACAAGGTATAAGAGTATAAAAAATTTAACCATGAATAAAATCTTGAAACCTGAAGATCCAAATGAAAATATTGTAATAAGAGAATTTTTAGGAGAGCATGAAACCAAATGTTTAGCTTTTTATTTGCTAAAAGATAGTGATGGTATAGGTAAAGATTTAAGAAACAAATTCGCTCATTATGGAGATATAAAATCAAGCGAATTTGATTATCACAATACTCTGCAATCGTTGCAGCTGTACCTAGATATTATTGGTATATCTTTTGTGAAAGCTTTGGATAAAAAGTGTGATTAGTCTATGTGTAATAATTCACTATTCGTCATTTGTGCCATCTAAAATCTAACTAGTACAAAATACCCAACAAAAATCTTTATCAACCAGCGTGACGCATTTGTGCAGGCCGTCTGAAAAAATAAAGCACGAGTTTAAATTCCAAACTCATGCTTTATCAGATTGACCAGTTCAACAGCAGTTTCTTTGTTAAATTGCAAACTTTGTGCGGGATTTTCATTATCAAAAGTTTCTTGCCTAGCATAACCGTCAATTTGAAGAAACTTCTCTCCGTTCTCTGTAAAACTAGAATATGAGAAGGGTTTAATTCTATGAATAACATAGTTTTGTTTAATTAGTTTTGCTGGTTTATTATTTATTCTCATGGTAGCTTAGTGTATGTGTTAAAAAATTGTTTGAAATTAATTTGACTATGAAAGCAAATAAAATTCATATTATCAGTTTTTATTTGCATATCTGTAGTATGGTGGACAGTGGTGGATTCGAACCACCGAAAGCGGAGCTGACAGATTTACAGTCTGTTCCCTTTGGCCACTCGGGAAACTGTCCATATAAAGTCGAGCTATAACAATTATAGCATATCAACTCTGTAAGTATAACAAATTTTGCTTACAATTGCAAGCGTTTTTGTAAAAAAATATTGTGCAAATCATTTGACTAATTCTTTTGTTTATGGTAAATTAATTTGAACGCTACATAAAATCATTTATTATCGGTTTAAAAAATAGAGTTGCAATAAAATGTAGCTTATAAAATGAAGCGGATATCATAAAATATTTTTTGAGCAGGTAATGGATAGTATAGCAAAAAATAAACGACCTAAGTGGAGAAAATTATGAAAGCTTTGGGCAATGATTGGGATGAAATCATGAAAGACGAAATTGCAAAGCCCTACTATATAGAATTAAAGCAATTTTTGAAAAGAGAGTACACGCACGCAAGAGTTTTTCCTCCAATGGATGAAGTTTACAGTGCTTTAAAAACGACTGCTTTTTGTGATGTCAAAGTGGTAATATTGGGTCAAGACCCTTATATAAAAGAGGGAGAAGCACATGGTATGGCTTTTTCTGTAAATCATGGGATAAGCATACCTCCATCATTAAAGAATGTGTATAAAGAGCTCGTCACAGATATGCAAAAGGATTTAGAAGAGAGAGGCAAAGGATATGTATTTGAAATTCCAAATCATGGACATCTGATGAATTGGTCAAAGCAGGGTGTTCTGTTGTTAAACACAGTTTTAACAGTGCGTGCGGGAAAAAGCAAATCCCATGCAAACTATGGTTGGGAAAAAATGACTACATTTTTGATATCAGAATTAAATAAAAAAACGACACCCATTGTATTTATGCTGTGGGGAAATGATGCAAAGGCAAAGTCAGAGTTGATAAATAATGCCCAGCATTTGGTACTAAAAACTGCTCATCCAAGTCCTCTGGCAGGAGGTGCCTTTTTTGGTTGTAGACATTTTTCTAAGGCAAACTCATATTTTAGACAAAGAGGATTATCAGAAATTGATTGGAGATTGTGAGTAAATTGTACAATCTAATTAAAATGGATATTTTAGTTGACTATTCTTGTACAGTATGATAGTATTTTATTAAAAGGCTTTGCCTAAGACTAATAAGGAGTAATATTATGAGAAATTTCCCCTGTGTAATTTTGCCAGGAGTGGCTGGACAAGCTGTTGAATACTATGCAAAAATATTCAACGCAAAAGCTAGTGTAGTAAAGTACGGTGAAATGCCCAACTATCCTGCTGGTGGTGCAGATAAGGACAGAGTTGCAAGAGCTCAATTAAACAAAGATAAGTTTGTTTTAGCTTTGCGAGATGCACCAAAGTTTATGGACGAAAAAATGCTCAATGGCAGTGACATTATGATTACAGTTATGTTTGATACCGTAGAAAAAGCAAAAAAAATATTTGATGCATTGAGTGTAGATTGCAAAATGATTGCTATGCCATTTGACAAGCAGATTTTTGCAAAAGGATTTGGTATTTTGAAGGACAAATACAATGTGGGGTGGGAGATTATGGGCGACATGCATGACGATCAAGTTATACCAAAGAACTTTTAATCAAAGTTTTAAAAGCAAATGGTGACAATCATTTGCTTTTTTTTTATGTGCATGTTATAATAAATCTTAGAGAATGCAAATTGAGATATTTTATATTTGATTGAGTCTTCTCTTTGGAGGAATTTATGTTAAAATTTTTTAGATGCCCAAAATGTGGCAATTTTTTGGTTCAATTAGATGGTAGAACAGGTCCTATGACTTGCTGTGGTGTACCAATGAACCCATTGGAAACCAATAAGTCAGGTCTTGCTGAAAAGCATGAACCAAAGGTTACAGTGGTAGACAACAGTGTAACAGTAGAAGTGGGAGCAGTTTTGCACCCATATGACGACAAGCACTTTATAGAGTTTGTATACTTGCACACTCAAATGGGCGGTCAGTTTATTAAATTGGGTATAGGTAAAACGCCTATTGTAAATTTTACACTGCCAAAAGGTGACACGTTATTGGCTGTTTATGAATACTGCAACTTGCATGGATTGTGGTATACAGCTGTGTAATAATCTTTGTAAAAAAGCAAACCAAATAGGTTTGCTTTTTTATTTTTTAGACAACTTTAAAGTTTACTTAGTTTTAAGCAATTTATATTCTGTAAAGAAAAGTAATGAATCAATTTTTGTGTAAAACTAATAAACCCTTGACTATTTTTGACAATTGTACTATAATGTATTTATGATTATCAAGCAAAGAGTGAAAGGGTTTGTATGTCTTACAGCTCATCCTATTGGATGTAAGCAAAATGTAAGAGAGCAAATAGGTTTTGTGGAAACCAATTTTACAAAGTCAAGCAATTTACCTAAAAATGTATTGGTTATAGGTGGGACGACAGGTTATGGTCTAGCGAGTGCGTTGACAGCAAGTTTTGGCTGTGATGCGAATGTACTTTGTGTAGGGTATGAAAAACAGGCAGACAACGGTAGAACGGCCACCGCAGGCTTTTACAATTCTTCCGCTTTTTTAGAGTATGCAAGTTTACAGGGTAAGTATGCAAAATGTGTGTTCGGCGATGCTTTTAGTGACAAATGTAAAAGTATGGTAGCAGACATAGTCAGTACGGAAATGGGTAAAATTGACTTGCTAATTTATAGCCTTGCTTCCCCTAAACGCTTGCACCCAAAGACTGGTGTACTCTACCAGTCCGTGTTAAAGCCTTACGGTAAAGAATTTGTGTCAAAAAACTTAGTGATGGAGACAGGAGTGATAAATCAAGTCACTTTGCAACCAGCAACACTGCAAGAAAAAGAAAACACAATTGCAGTGATGGGGGGAGAGGATTGGCGCTTGTGGATAGAGTTTTTAAGTCAAAAAAACTTGTTGTCAGCAAATGCTAAGACGATTGCGTACAGTTATATTGGACCAAAGTTTACACATGCAATATACAAAGATGGTACAATAGGTGCCGCTAAACAACATTTAAAAGATACAGCAGATAGTCTCAATGTAGATTTTGGCAGCAGTGGTTTGCGTGCTTACGTATCCATTCAAAAAGCTTTGGTAACACAAGCTAGTTCTGCTATACCCGTTGTGCCTCTGTATATTTCTATTCTGTATGACATCATGAAAAAATCGAACACTCATGAGCACTGCATTGAGCAGATAGTAAGACTGTTTAAAAAGCTTACGACAAAAATAGAACTTGATAAAGAAGGATATATAAGGCTTGACGATTGGGAAATGGATAAGGTAGTGCAAGATGAAGTTGCAAGGCGATGGAATATTGTTGACACAGACAATGTCAATGCCTTAGCAGACATTGAAGGTTATAAATCAGACTTTTTAAAGCTTTTTGGTTTTGGACATGGCAGTATTGACTATGAAAAAGACATTGAGGAAAAAGCTAACGAAAAAAATGTAGTTTTTATTTAACAAGTATCCTAAGGAGTTTTATGAACATTTGGCATGATGTAGAAAAAAGCAGAGTTGGTGTAGAAGACTTTATCGTCGTGATAGAAATCAGCAGAGGCAGTAAGATTAAGTACGAGCTTGATAAGCAGACTGGATTAATGAGATTGGACAGGGTACTTAAAACGAGCATGCAGTATCCAGCAAATTACGGTTTTATACCAAGAACGCTGTCCAGTGATGGTGACCCACTTGACGTGTTTGTTTTGGGCAACGAGAGTATAAACAGTGGTACAATTGTACAGTGTTATCCAGTAGGTGTGATAAACTTAATAGATGATGGCGACTGTGATGAAAAAGTCATTGCTATTCCCTATTGCAATTTTCACTTTAATCAGTACAAAGACGTTGCTGATTTACCACCTTATATATGTCCAGAGATTGAGCACTTTTTGTCTCAATACAAGGCTAATGAAAACAAAAAAGTGGTGCGAGGGGATACAAATGGAGCTGACTTTGCAAAGCAGTACATTTTTGAGGCTATACTGCGCTATAAAGAACACTTTGAAACAAAGCATAAATATAAACAACACAGAGTTTTAAATAAGATGTAGTATAAATTTTGCCAGTTTGGTTTATTCCAAGGGCTTCTTAAAAAGTTATACAGTATTCGTTTAGTTAAATGTAAGAACAAGCAAATAATGAAAAAGAAATTAGAAAATATAAAAAATGGTGCAATTGACTTTATAAAAAAGGCAAAAATACAGTTTATTGTGCTATTCGCTTTGCTTGCAGTAGACTTGTTAACCAAGTTCTTGATAGCAAATGATGACAGATTTATGTCCCCCAATGCAGTAATAGACAATTTTTTGTATCTGACTTATGTAAAAAATCCAGCCGCTGCTTTTGGCTTTGACTTTGGATTGAGTAAGATTTTTGGTCAAGGTGGTGTAAAAATTGTATTTATTGTGTTTTCCTTTTTGTTTCTTTTTATTTTTTTTGCTATATTTTATTTTTGGAGAGATAGACGCATATTCGCCAAAGTTATGTTGGTTTTGATTTTAGCGGGTGGAATGGGAAATTTGTATGATAGGTTGTTTTTGGGTTATGTCAGAGATTTTGTCAGCATAGTCTTTTTGGGGTTTGATTTGTGGCTGTTTGGGACAGAGTTTGCTATTTTCAATATTGCCGATGTCTGTTTAAGCGTAGGCATGATAGGTTTTGTAGTTTATATGTTGTTTATGTATGAAAAAGACAAAAAAAGGTTGGCAGACAAAAATGTCCAATAACCTAGGCTTACTTGTTAGTCAAATTAAGGGAGGGAAATGTATTTAGTTGAACAAAATCATATAAGACTGGATGTGTTTTTGGCTTATGCCACCAAATTGACTAGGGCAAATGTACAGCGACTGATTAAAAAAGGTTGCTGTGAAGTAGATGGTACGGTAGTTGTCAAATCTAGTTTTATTTTGAGCCAGCACAGCAAGGTAGAGTTAAAAGTGGAAGTTGATGCTCAAATTGACAAGATCTTGCCACAAAGTGACATTGACGTAAACATAATTTATCAAGACGAAGACATTGCTGTGATAGACAAGCCACAAGGGTTGACTGTGCATCCCGCCAATAACATTTATAGCGGCACGCTGGTCAATGCTTTGATGTATAAATTGGACAATTTATCAAAAATGAATGGATTGCAAAGACCGGGTATTGTGCATAGATTGGATAAAGAAACTAGCGGTATTATGCTTATCGCAAAGCATGACCGTTCACACTTCTTTTTGAGCAGTCAATTTGCCAATAGACAGATTAAAAAGCTGTATTTGGGGGTTGTAGAAGGTAAGTTAAAAACGGATAATGGTGCAATCAACGCTCCCATAGGCAGACATAGGCAAGATCGTAAAAAAATGTCTGTTTTGCAAGGAGGTAGACATGCGATTACAAAGTATAAAGTTTTACAGCAAATGGCGAACACAGCACTGTTAGAGTTTGACCTGCTCACAGGCAGAACGCATCAAATTAGAGTTCATTGTAAACATATAGGGCATCCAATTGTAGGTGATGCAATTTATGGCAACACTAAGCTGTACAGCCGACAGTTATTACATGCCAGAATAATAGAATTTAAACATCCAAATGGGCAGCAGATGAAATTTGAAGCAAAAATACCGCAGTATTTTGAAGATTTTTTAACTAGTGTAAATTGTAATTGTAGTTCCTAGCGAGTAAAATATAGGAATATGGAGTAAATTAAGCGTTATATGAAAAGAATGTTAGTAGTCGTTGACATGCAAAATGACTTTGTTACAGGAATTTTGGGTACAAGTTGTGCTCAAAGTATCATACCCAAAGTTAAAGAAAAGATTGAGCGTTTTAAAAAAGAAGGTCACCATATAATTTTTTTAAAAGACACTCACGATGAGAATTATTTGAAAACACAAGAAGGTAAGTTTTTACCAGTCTTACACTGTGTTAAGGGTGAACAGGGACACCAAATAGTAAATGAACTTAATGCCAATGACTGTGTAGTTTTTGAAAAAAAAAGTTTTGGTTCGATAGAGTTTGCTCAAAGTATTGCAGACACAGTAAAAAACTGTGATACAATTGAGCTTTGCGGTGTTTGCACAGACATTTGTGTAGTGTCAAATGCTTTGATTTTAAAAGCCTGTTACCCGGAGTGTCCCATAGTTGTTGACAGTTTGGCTTGTGCTGGAACTACTTTGCAAAATCATCAAGCTGCTCTGACGACAATGAAAATGTGTCAGATAGAAGTATTGTGAATACTTCTAAAACTACTCTTTTAAATGAAATTTATTGCAAGGAGAAAATGATAAATGAATAAGAAAACAGTTGCAGATATTTTAGTAGAGGGCAAAAAAGTATTCGTTCGATGTGACTTAAATGTTCCGCAAGACAAACAAGGCAATATTACAGACGAAAGTAGGATTAGAGGTGCTTTGCCTACTATTGAATATTTGATGCGTAAAAATGCAAAGGTTGTGTTGTGCAGTCATTTGGGACGACCTGTTGGTTTTGACAAAAAGTATTCTTTGCAGCCCGTTGCCAAACGACTAAATGAATTGCTTTGTGGCAAGTTGACATTGGCTAGTGATGTGATTGGAGAAGATGCTAAGCGCAAAGTTAGTGCTTGTAAATCTGGTGAGATTGTACTGCTGGAAAATGTGAGATTTCACACAGAAGAAGAGAAAAATGATCCTGAATTTTCCAAAAAATTGGCATGTTTTGCCGATGTCTATGTCAATGATGCTTTTGGTACAGCACATAGAGCTCACTGTTCTACTGCTGGCATAACTCAATTTGTTAAGGTTGCAGTGTCTGGATTTTTGATTGAAAAGGAAATTTCAATTTTAGGTCAAGCTTTGTCCCATCCAAAACGCCCATTTGTAGCAGTTTTAGGTGGTGCAAAGGTGTCTGACAAAATTGGTGTCATAAAAAATCTTTTGACCAAAGTTGATATTCTGTTGATTGGGGGTGCGATGTCCAACACTTTTTTAAAAGCGAGTGGTGGCAATTTAGGTAATTCCAGAGTAGAGTCTGACAAGATTGAATTGGCAACCGAACTGATGGAAATGGCGCGCAAAAACAAAGTGCAAATACGACTGCCCGTTGACAAAATATGTTCTGAAAAATTTGAAGAGGATGCACCAACTAAAATTTGTGATGCCAGTGATATTCCAGACGGCTATGATGGACTAGATATTGGTCCCAAGACAATTGCTATTTTTGTAAATGATTTGTCAAAAGCCAAAACGGTGATTTGGAACGGACCATTGGGTGTTTTTGAGATGTCTAATTTTAGTAAGGGTACAAAAAGTATAGCACAAGCCTTGGCTGATAACAGCAATTGCATCAGTATTATAGGCGGAGGTGACAGTGCAGCAGCTGTTGAACAATTTGGTCTTAGTCAGCATATGACCCATGTTTCTACTGGTGGTGGTGCATGTTTAGAGTTTTTAGAAGGATTACAGTTGCCAGGCATTGCCTGTTTAAATGACAAGTGAGCAATATTTAAAAAGTGAGATTACTTAAAAAAGTTGGACACTGGTGTTCAACTTTTTTTGTGAAAAATTTATAAAGTTGAAGTAAAGTTTATTTTATGAATAGTAAATTCATTTAATGTTTATCGCAGTTTTTTGTAATAATTTGTCGAAAATATTTTGATTTTTGTTAACTATTTATATCTTGCTATATTTACATTTTTTGGGTATTATATATACATGAGTGTCAAACAGTTAAAATCAACTTTATTTATTGCTCTTTTGGTTTTATTTACCTTTGTGTGCATAGCGTGCGGTTCAAGTGAGAGTGACGGTTGGTTGAGTGATGAAAATGACGGGAACAGTCATCTAGCGTTGCTTTCTCAATCTCCACTTTTGGTGAACGATGTGCAAGACGTATACTATCTTTCTGATCAGTCTTTTGTAATATCTGTGACAGGTGGTTCTACCAATAAACCAGTGAACATGGAGATTGTAGGGTCGCCTAATGTTGCAAATGTGGAGCAAAACGGTAAAGTTTCTCTCATTAGTACAGGTATTTTTGTCATTAGAGCAACTAAGTTGGGTGATTCTAGATATAAAGATGTCACTGTTTTGAGTACTCCTATCATAGTTAAGCAAAACAATGATACGGATGAAAATACTGATGGGAATGGGAATGAAACGGAACAGTTGCAAGAACAAGACGAACTTGTTATAAGTGGGTATGAGTCTAATTTGATATATGGTTGTGATGATTTTTTAGTAAAAGTAGAAGGTGGTTCGGTAAAAGATAAACCAGAAATTGTAATATCAAATGGCAGTGAAGTTGCAGAAATTGACAGCGGCAAAGTGCGTGTATTGGGAGTAGGTAACTTTACGATTAGTGCTTATTTGCATGGAAACGAACACTATAATCCAGTATCTGCTACTGTGGAAATTGAAGTTGCAAAGAAGTCGTTAACCTTTGATGGGATATCTGTAAAAGATAAAATATACGATGGTACGGATAGTTTAGATTATGAAGGAGGTCAACTAAATGGTGTTTTGAATAGTGATATAGATGAAGTAGGCTTTACTGTACACTCTGTCAAAGCGGCCGTTGTAGATGTAGGGCAAGATATTCCGGTAAATATTGAAGTTGAGATAAATGGGAATCGCTCAAAACAGTATGATATTGAACAAATCGTTGCACCTTTGATAAATATTTTGCCTGTACAAATAGACACGCCAAAATTGACACAGAAAAAAGGGACAAGAATATTTGAATGGCAAAGTGTGGACTGGGCAGTTGGCTATGAAGTCAGTGTAAATGACAGTGAGCTGTTTGAATTGAACGCTGACACGACGACTTGGACTTTGCAAACACAGCAAAGCGGTGATTATACTGTCACTTTGCGTGCTGTTGGTGCCGATAAAAATTTTTTAAATAGTGCTTGGTCAAAAACTTTGACAACTACTTTATTAGAATTAGACATGCCAGAGATAAAATTTGACAAGCGTCTACAAAAAGTGAGTGCAGTTTATGATTCTGAAAAATCCATTATAGAGTGGAGTTTTGACGGCATATTTTTTAGTACAGATGAATTAGATAAGTTGACAAAAGACACAATGGTGTATGCAAGAGCTATTCCTATCGAAAGTGACAGTTTGTATTTGCCTTCCAATTTTAGTGTACAAAAAATTGTGTTTTTGCAAAGTGTACAAAACATAAGATTTGAACTGACGCCAAACGGTATAATTGTAGAGTGGGATAGCGTGTCAAATTCTATAAGTTATACTGTGTATTTTGGCAAAACCGAACAAGTTGTCACAGAAAATAAAGTACGCGTAGTTGACTTATTTGAGTTTAATTTTTCCATCGTTGCAAATGGTGATGATTTTTCAGTAGATTCTGACATGAGTGAACTTGCCATAAAAAATGACAAGCCGATAGGAATGGGAACTATAAATGAGCCTTATCAAATTTACAATATTCATGATTTAAGTTTTATTAGGTATGAAAGCTATGCTCATTTTAAGCTTTTTGACAACTTGACATTGCCGGATAGTTTTTTAAGCTTGGGACATAATGGTGCTTTTTCAGGACATTTTGATGGACAAAATTTTACTATATTCAATGTGAAAGCCATACAAGGTTTGTTTGGCGCATTGCAGTCAAGCTTTGTGACCAATCTCCATTTAGATGTGGACATTCAAAGTCCATTACAGACTGATGGGGTAGGCGGATTGGCTATGTTTGCTGACAATTCGCACATAGAAAATGTTGAAGTATCCGGTAAAATTCTTGTACCGCACGCAAAAAATGTAGGTGGACTTGTAGGTAGTGCACAAAACTCTAAGATATTTAAGTCAGCAAATCTAGCAAGCGTAAGAGCTTTGGATACTGTGGGTGGACTAGTCGGTGACGCACAGGAAAGCACATTGGCATTTGTGTATAATTCAGCCAATCTGACCGCAGATAGCGTTTTGGGAGGTTTGGTAGGACAATCAAGTCAAAGTCTAGTGCTTTCAAGTTACAATAGTGGTAATTTGACAATAGCAAAATTGGATATGTCAGGGGGTATAGTAGGCAATGCTAAATTGGGTACAAGCGTTATTGCAAACATAAATATAGGAAAGCTTTTTTTTAAAAATGGTGAGGAACAAACAAAATTCTGTGCCATTGTGGGAAGTGCTGGCAGTGCAAAAGAAATTAGTCACAATATATATCTGTACCAACAATATGTGGAGATGGGCAATTATTGGGAAATTTATAATTGGCACAAACAAGAGCTAAATTATTTAGATGACATTCATATCTTAAATGAAAAGATTGAAAAAGTGTTAAATCAGATAGGGGTAATGATAGAATTGCCTGACAGTCAGTACTTTTTAAAAGATGGCAATCTATTTTGGCAAGTGTAACAATACAGTTGTCACCAGCATACTTTGTATCATGAAAATGCATTTTATTGGTTGCAAGGGTGTCAGCATGCAACAATTGATGAGTATATTAGAGTATCAGGGCATAATGGTGAGTGGCAGTGATTTGACATTGCACGGTCATAATAAAAAAAATGTGAGTGGAGCGGACGCTGTTGTATATACTAGTGCGATAAGTGCAGACAATGTAGAACTTTTAGAGGCAAATCAAAAGAAGATTCCTATCATTGAGCGGTCAAAATTATTAGGACAAATTAGCCAAAGCTACAACAAAGTAGTAGCCGTAGCAGGTGCGCATGGCAAGACTACAACCACTACAATGATTGGGTCAATATTGCACGGACGCAACCCGACAATACATGTCGGTGGAGATGCAATTGGCAGTGGTGGTGGTAAAATTGGCAGTAAAAATTATTTTGTAACAGAAGCTTGCGAATATAAACGCAACTTTTTGTATTTGCAGCCAAACATTGGCGTACTATTAAATTTTGCTTTAGATCACACTGATTACTACAATGACGAAGAGGATTTATGGGATGCTTACAACGGCTTTGCAGATAAATCACAACACTTGGTTTTAGCACATAATTTGAAAGATAAAATCAATAAAGATGTCCATGTGACAACTTTTGGCAATCACGGTGATTTTAATGCAAAAAATATCATTTTTGATAGCGAAAGTTTAATTTTTGACTGTTTTATAAAAGAACAACTTTTTGGACGGTTTGTTGTAAAAGCACATGGTATGCACAATATTGACAATGCACTTGCAAGTATTGCTGTATGTAAAACTTTGGGGTTGGAGTATGCAGAGATAATGCACGGTTTAAAAAAATTTGCCGGAGTAAAAAGGCGTTTTGAAATTGTTTATCATGGGAAATTTGGTACTATTGTGTCTGATTATGCACATCACCCTGATGAAATTGTAGCCAGCATAAACACTGCAAGGCAAATATCTAAAAATGTCAGAGTGGTGTTTGAACCACATACATATAGCAGAACTGCAAGTTTGCAGTCAAAGTTTGTAAAAGCATTGCAGCTTGCTGACAGTGTAGCTCTGTTGCCAATTTATGCAGCCAGAGAACAAAGAATAAAAGGAGTGTCCAGTAAGCAACTGTCCAAGCTTATTCCCGCTCAATATTTAGACAGTGACGATGCTGTATACAAGTTTATAAAAAATGGTTTAAGTGACAGCGTAACCATCATTATGGGTGCAGGTACAATTGATAAGTATGCAAGAGTCAACTTTGACACGCACTAAAAAAATGGTTAAATTTGGTAATTCTATCAATCTTTAAATAGTTGACATCTAAATTGTCAATATTGTATACTGTTATTATATTAATAATAAAATCTGTTATGATACAGAGTTATGATAAGGAGAACATTATGGAAATTGTAGAGCATTTAGATGGGCAAATTGCAGAAAAAGATAGTCAGACAGTGAGCAACTTAGAAAATGAAATTCAATGTGAATCGCATCTTGATGAGTGTCAAGCTACCCAACATTTGGAAGGTCAAGTTGACATGTTTCAAGCTGATTTAGAGCAATCAGATAGCAATGAGCAAGAAGAGTATTTTGAGTTTGTTGTGCCAAAGCCTATACAGTCGAGTGAACAAACATCGGTCGAAAAACAGAGTGATGACAGTCACTATTATGTGGCTACTCCAAATTTTGAGCAAGAATGCGAACAGCAAGTACACTCTCAAATACAAAGTAGTGAAGTTTTAGATTTTTCTCAAGATGATGAAGAATTGCAAATACAGCAAGCTTTGACAGAGTGGGAACAACAAAAGCTTGCTGATAAGCAGCAAGATCAGTCTTTACTCAATTTTGAGCTAGAAACTTTTGCGCAAGCTTGTGATTTGCAATCTGATGATCAGACTAATTTTGAACAACCGCAAGTAGATGTAAAGATGGATGAGTTTGTCCCATCGCAAGATGTTGCGTTGAGCATCGAAGATTTTGATGACACTGCAAAAAATTCAGATTCAACTTATGTTGATAAGCCAGAACTTGAGCAGCAAATTCAAGAACAAAGTGAGCAGATTTTGGATACAGTTGTGTTACACTCTGTGTTGTTATATCGCAATTCTGGTAGAGGCGGAAGTGGGATGGTCAAAGTGCAAAGTGGTCAACCCATGCCAAAAGCGCAAGCACCAGAAAAAGAAGGGGCAGTATTTTTGGGTTTCTTTGATGACTTAAATGGTGGAAAGCAGTATTATGACCGTTATATGAACTCTGCTTGTGAATGGGATAAAAATAAGAGTGACTTGCTGTATGCAAGATGGTTGATTTTATAGTTTGATTTTTAAAAATACTATTTTATAAAAAAGTAGCAATAAAATAAAATGATGGTTAAAAGTAGTCGCGTAAAACTGACTACTTTTTAACTATTTTATCATAAAAAATAAGAATAAAAAAATTTATAGCATTGTTCTTTATAAACGCTTTAAATATTGATTATAGTGTCAAACTGTTGGCACTATAATTTTGCTATAATGGCTATATAAATATTATAAAATGTTGATTTTTAATTTTATGCAATTGGGGATAATTAAATGAAAAAAACAGAGAACAAGAATACTGCAAATAGTATAGTCAAAAAAATTGAACAGATGCAAAATAGAATTGTTGATGCAAGCAATATAAAATTGCATGGTAGCAAATTTGTAAAAAATCAGAGTGATAAAGATTTTGAAGAAGTCAAATCATCAAAATTTAATGATGGTTGTACTGCTGATTGGGAAGAAAATATCATAAAAGACGTGCAAGAAGACTTTGAAACACGCAGGAGTCAACGGCGTGCATTTGAAGCTAAGTGGCAAATCAACGCTAACTTTGCTCTGGGTAATCAGTACTGCTATGTCAACTTGCGAGGTGACCTTGAAGATTTAGAGAGAGATTACTTTTGGCAAGAACGCGAAGTGTACAATCACATTGCTCCAATTTTGGAAACTAGACTTGCAAAGCTAGGAAGAGTGCGCCCAAAGATGAGTGTGCGTCCCGCTAGCGGCGATGAGGGTGATTTGCGTGCTGCAAAGGTGAGTGGTAAAATACTAAGTAGTGCATGTGAGAGATTAGAACTTGATGAAATTATTACAAAAGCTACAATGTGGAGTGAGCTCTGTGGAACAGTTTTTTACAAAATTAGTTGGGATAAAAATTGCGGAAAACGCGTTTCGGTGCAAAAGGACAAGGCTATGTACGAAGGGGATATTCGCATAGACGTATGTTCTCCCTACGAAATTTACCCAAACAATTTTACAGCAGAGAGCATGTCAGAAATAAACAGTATTATACACGCAAAAGCTTTGCACATTGATGACATTGAAATGATTTGGGGTGTGAGACCAAAAGGTGATAGCCTTGACGTACTAAATACTGATATCAATAGTGGAGTGTTTACCGGTTCTAGTATAGTACAAACTCTAAGTTATACTCAAAAAAAGAATCACTGCATAGTGATAGAAAAGTATACAAGACCGTCAGCTAAAAAGCCAAATGGAGAACATATCATTATTGCAGGCGACAAGTTGTTGCATTATGGTGAGTTGCCTTATTTTATTGGCAAATATGGAGAATTGGACTTGCCTTTTGTCAAGCAAGATTCACTTAGAGTTCCTGGGTCTTTTTATGGCAGTAGTATTATTGACCGTGCAATACCTATTCAGAGGGCTTACAATGCAGTAAAAAATCGCAAGCACGAGTTTTTGAACCGCATTGCAGTGGGAGTATTGGCCGTTGAAGATGGTTCTGTGGACACTCAAAATTTGGAAGACGAGGGCCTAGCTCCCGGTAAAATATTGCAGTACAGACAAGGCAGTGCAATACCGCGAATGTTGGATAGTGGTCGTGTTCCACCAGAATTTAATAACGAGGAAGACAGGTTGAAAAATGAATTTATCAATATTAGCGGAGTGTCCGAGATAATACGCAATTCCAATATACCTGGACAGGTAAGTAGTGGCGTTGCCATTCAATTATTGTTAGAACAAGATGACACTAGGCTCAGTTTGACGGCTCAATCTATCAGAGTGGCTATAAGACAAATTTCACAGTATGTAATACGCATGTACAGACAATTTGCAAAAGCAATAAGGTTGGATAGAATTGTAGGGGACGATGGAGATGTGGAGTTGATGAGCTGGAAATCAAGTGATCTAACTTGTGATGATGTCATATTTGACACCGTCAACGAACTTTCTAATACGCCAGCTGCCAAACAAAATATGTTGTTTGAATTGCTCAAAAATGGACTGTTGCATGATGAAAAGGGACGCTTGACGGATGTCATGCGAAACCGTCTGCTAAACGCTCTGGGATATGGAGGGTGGGAGAATTCTCAAACTTTGGATTCACTACACATAAAGCGTGCGGAAAAAGAAAATCTAAATATTGCAACACAAAATCCGCAACCAGAAGATATAGATAAACACGACCTGCACATAGAAATCCACACAGCTTACCTACTGAATGGCAGTGTGCAAAAGTCCAAAGACTACAATGTCAAAAAAGAAAGATTATTGGCTCACATAAGAAAACACAAGTTATTTATACAGTTGGAAGGGCAAGTTGAGTCAAAATTGTCCAGTGAACAGAATAACGCAAAACAACAACAATGAAAGCATTTTATCATTATTGCAGTGTATAAAACTTACAGATAAAATATGAAAAGTTATAAAAAATATTTTCAAAGTATTTGCATTTTTAAAATTTGTATGTTATAATTGGAGCAATTTGTATGTTATAATTTAATTAAAAGGAGAATTTTTATTGTGTTTAAAACAAAATATTCTAGACATGGCATAGCTTTGTTTTGTGGATTAATTTTTTTGCTTACAACTTTATCCGCTTTGATTGTGGTAGCAAAACATTCAGATTTGCAATCTGTCAATCGAGTCCAAAGTTATGGCTTGCAGTTTAATGACGAATTGGGATTGGCAATGACGAGATTGCAATCTAAGTACAGACACAAAAGAAAGGCATTGACAGATATAGAAAACTTGGAAGTAGACAGACAAGTAGACAGCATTCTTGCGTCAAATTTGAGTACATCAGAAAAAGACGAGTTGTTGCTCCCATTTGGAGTCATAAGAGTGGATACTGGTGTACAAAATCAAAGCAAAATTTACAAGGACACAGACATTTCTAGTACGGATGAAAATTTGACTAGACTAGGTACAAGTGATGTTCACTTTGATAGTTTACTTATTTACTATAATTCGGGAGCGGGTAATTGGATTTTAAATGGGGGTGGTTATATATCTGGTCAACCTAGTTGGAAAGCTCCATTTTGGAGTGTGCCAACGACTGGGGATCAGTTTGACGTAGGAGGTCTTGATGGTTTTGGTATATCTTTGCACGACACTTTCGGTAGCTTTGATGGTGTGAGTATGGTGAGTGGCAGTGCTACATTTTCTAATCCTGAATTTAATTACAGTCAAACTACCCAAAATAGAGTGACTGGTGCATCTAGTTATGGAGCTGGTTTTTTGTTGCAAGATAAAGTGATTATTACTAAGTGGAATATCTTTCAATATTGGTGGACATTTTTGACAAGGTATTTTTCTGTGACACTTAGATATAGTAGTAATTTTTCAAATTATAGAGGCAATGCTGTCACATTTTATGCACACTCTTGGCAAAGTACATCTATAACAGGTATTGGTTTGTCCATCGTAGGGTTTGACATCTCATGGTCTGGCAATGATAATGAAAAATGGAAAATTTCACCGACAATAGATACCCCATTTTAATTGTAGCAACTTTTATGATATATTTTTGATTAAGTACATCGTAGCAAAGGTTGTGATAATATCATGATAAAAAAACAATTGTATAAATTACCAAAAAATAAATATACAGATAAAAAATATAGAATGACAAAAATAATGGTTTTTAGTTTTGTCATTTTTTTATCCTTAGTAATATTTTTTACTTTTTATTTATCCAATATTGGATTGATAGGGTACTGGCTAAATGGTAGCACAGAGTTCTTTGGCAATGATAACTGGAAAGTTACAAACATAGGTTTTGACAACAGAGAGATAGATATAGAAGTAGAAAATGACTATCTGCAAACAGTCATGCAGTATGAATACTACGACATCAGTATAGGCATGACAGTTGTCGATGATTTTCATGTTGGTGACAGTGTATATAAAGGGTTTTATGTTGTTGAAGTCTTTTTAAAAAGCAAAGCTTTTACATTTTTTGGTGGTGTTGTGGCGACAAGTGGCAATATTTTTGAAACGACAGAAAATCGCATGTATGTAGAGTATACAGACAGTGATGGCAGTGTCCTGCTTAGAAGTTGGTACAGTAGTACAGATAAAAACATGAATAGGTCAGGGTTTTATTTGCCAAAAGACAGAGCAGGTAGTGCTTTTACATTGAGGATTACGGGCATAGTGTTGACTCATTTTAGCAGAAAGTAAGCTGGATAAATTGTCAAGATTACACATTGCGAACACTTTGACAAATATTTACTTTCATTTTTATTATCAATTTGTTTGCAATTTATACATAATTTATGATATAATAATCTAAATTGAAATAATTTGAGGTTTTATATTTATGATATTTAATAAATTTAAGTTAACAAAAAATATTACCAAGTTTTTGATACTGTTTTTAGCTATTTGTTTTGTAATCAATGCAATGCATATTTTATTTTTAGCGGGTAATCATAGTGTTCCACAGATACATGGATATATGAACTACAATGATGATGAGAATTTTTATACTGTTGATGACTTGGTGATAGGAGATTACATTGAAAACTTTGGACACTACATGGCAGATGGACAAAACACTTGGCGAGTGGTAGATAAAACCGAAGATGGCATTTTGCTGCGCTATGACAGGGCATTTGACCACATATTCGATGCTCCACGGCCGTTGGGCGATCCTAATAGGTTGCCTTACAATTCTGTATTAAGTTGGACAAATGGTGGTGAATTTCCGTACAATAGAGAAAGTGACGGTTCCAATTTTTGGTATGAAAGTGACCTAAGAGGATTTTTAAATGGTGAATTTTTTGAGCATTTTAGTGAAGGTGAACAAAATCTAATCGCGTCAGTTAAGCAGACACAAACTTTTTGGAGGGGAGAAAATAACTCTGAATTTGAAGATAAGCAGTTTGGTACCATCAGTGTTGCCACGCATTCCCAAGTCACGGGTGGTACAGAACAACATGTAAACCGCATGGATATGTTGTTTTTAGATGAATTTAATCCTGGTGAACAAAGTATGGGTATGGCTTCTACGACGGACGACCATTCTAAAAACTACGCAAATTTGGCAACCTACAATATATATGACAAAGTATTCATATGGGACTTGATACAAGCAGAGTCTATAAGTCATTCTGATTTGCGCAATCAAAATGGACTTAGGTATGCAAGAGGTATTGATTTTGAGGGTAATCCTGTATTTACATGGACACGGACTCCTTTTATGGAGCACGGCAATAATAAAGGTATTTCTGGTTCGGCATTAGTTTTGACCGGTTCAATTTCTGAAAGGACAGGCATAGATATGGGAGTAGAGGCTGCCAATACTGTAAGGATACCAGAGGGTAATGGTATTTATGACCATACATCAATAGGCGTGTTACCTATGGTGTACTTGGACAACAGTGTAGTT
>JAITUJ010000043.1 GCA_031286385.1 Clostridiales bacterium
CCGAACTGTCTCACGACGTTCTGAACCCAGCTCGCGTGCCACTTTAATCGGCGAACAGCCGAACCCTTGGGACCTGCTACAGCCCCAGGATGTGACGAGCCGACATCGAGGTGCCAAACCTCCCCGTCGATGTGAACTCTTGGGGGAGATAAGCCTGTTATCCCCGAGGTAACTTTTATCCGTTAAGTGACGGCAATTCCATACTCTACCGCCAGATCACTAAGTCCTACTTTCGTACCTGCTCGACATGTCTGTCTCGCAGTCAAGCTCTCTTATGCCTTTACGCTCTACGAATGGGTTCCAACCATTCTCAGAGAACCTTTGAACGCCTCCGTTACTCTTTTGGAGGCGACCGCCCCAGTCAAACTACCCACCTGACAATGTCCCCCACCCTGTCACGGACATGGGGTTAGAATTCCAGCAACAATAGGGTGGTATCCCAAGGTCAAATCCACACAGGCTGACGCCCATGCTTCACATTTTCCCACCTATCCTGTACAATTGTTACCGAAACTCAATATCAAGCTATAGTAAAGCTCTACGGGGTCTTTCCGTCCAGTCGCGGGTAATACGCATCTTCACGTATACTACAATTTCGCCGGGTCCCCTGTTGAGACAGAGCCCAAGTCGTTACGCCATTCATGCGGGTCAGAACTTACCTGACAAGGAATTTCGCTACCTTAGGACCGTTATAGTTACGGCCGCCGTTCACTGGGGCTTAAGTTCTGTGCTTCGGGTTGCCCCTAACACTTCCCCTTGACCTTCCAGCACTGGGCAGGCGTCAGCCCGTATACGTCATCTTTACGATTTCGCACAGACCTGTGTTTTAGATAAACAGTCGCTTGGGCCTATTATCTGCGACCTTCTTACTCTCGCAACATTTCAGTCGCTACCCTCAAAAGGCCCCCCTTATTCCGAAGTTACGGGGTCATTTTGCCGAGTTCCTTAACAAGGGTTATCCCGTTCGTCTTGCAATTCTCTTGCCGCCTACCTGTGTCGGTTTGCGGTACGGGCACCTTACAACTAAATTTAGCAGCTTTTCTCGCCAGTGTGAATTCATCTACTCTATTTATTACTCATCATCACCTAGCCTTACTGTGTGCGTACTTCACTACACACAAGCCTCATGATTTGACCACCCTTACCATCCGGGTGGATAGACTATCCTACTGTGTCCCTGCATCATATTGTACGGTGGTACACTAATATTAAAGTGTTGTCCATCGATTACGCCTTTCGGCCTCACCTTAGGTCCCGACTTACCCTGGGAGGACGACCCTTCCCCAGGAAACCTTAGGCTTTTGACGGGGAGGATTCTCGCCTCCCTCTCGCTACTCATACCGGCATTCTCTCTTGCAACAGCTCCACCGCCCCTTTCGATACGGCTTCTTTACCTTTGCGCTATTGCATTGCTCCTCTACCAACAACATTACTGCTGTTCCCAAGCTTCGGTATTGTGTTTTAGCCCCGGAAATCTTTGGCGCATCATCACTCGACTAGTGAGCTATTACGCACTCTTTAAATGAGTGGCTGCTTCTAAGCCAACATCCTAGTTGTCTTAGCAATGACACATCCTTTACCACTTAACACAAATTTGAGGACCTTAGCTGTGGATCTGGGCTGTTTCCCTTTTGACAATGAAACTTATCTCTCACTGTCTGACTGCCAGTCACATGTATCTGGTATTCGCAGTTTGATAAGGTTCGGTAACCCGTGAAGGCCCCTAGCCCATTCAGTGCTCTACCCCCAGTACACTAAATACTGACGCTAGCCCTAAAGCTATTTCGAGGAGAACCAGCTATATCCGAGTTCGATTGGAATTTCTCCGCTAACCACAAGTCATCACCGACTATTTCAACAGGCGTGTGTTCGGACCTCCACAAGGTTTTACCCCTGCTTCATCCTGCTCATGGTTAGGTCACTCGGTTTCGGGTCTACGACATGATACTAAAATTCGCCCATTTAAGACTCGCTTTCGCTTCGGCTCCGTGACTTAGTCACTTAACCTCGCAACACATCGTAACTCGCCGGTCCGTTCTACAAAAAGTACGAGGTGAGGCTTGCATTGCTGCGTAGCCCTCCCTCTGCTTGTAAGCATATGGTTTCAGGTTCTATTTCACTCCCCTCCCGGGGTACTTTTCACCTTTCCTTCACAGTACTGGTTCACTATCGGTCATCAGGTCGTATTTAGCCTTAGGAGATGGACCTCCCGCATTCCCACCAAATTTCTCGTGCTTGATGGTACTCTGGATACTGACTGCTATTTTCGGATGTCGCCTACAGGGTTGTTACCTTCTTTGACGCCGTTTCCACTAAACTTCGGCTACCCTCAAATAATACATTTATGTCAGTCCGAACCCCGCACATATTGCTATATGCGGTTTGGGCTCTTGCTCTTTCGCTCGCCACTACTTAAGCAATCGTTTTTTTACTTTCTTTTCCTCAGGGTACTAAGATGTTTCAGTTCCCCTGGTTCCCCTTGCACTTCGTAAACGAGTGCAATACTAGACAGTTACTTCTAGTGTGTTTCCACATTCGGAAATCTACGGATCAAAGCTCATTTGCAGCTCCCCGTAGCTTATCGCAGCTTATCGCGTCCTTCATCGGCGCCTGATGCCAAGGCATCCACCATACGCTCTTTGTAGCTTAATCTATAAAATTGACTTTTTAAAAAGTCAACATGCAAGTTGCCAACTACTGTCAGCAACTTTACTATTCGTCTAATCCTTTTTTATATGGTTGTCTTGACTCTAACTTTAATTAGAATTACAAGAAGTTCGTATAAATCCTATTAACTCAACTTATTGCAGACAAAAAGCAAAAAGCTTTTTGAATGTATACTTTGCATTTCGTATTACCAATTATTGATTTTTTAATTTGATATTTTACTCGCTTCTATTATATTATTAAATATAGAATACATCTCATCTTTTACCATTTTTAAAATGGCAAAAACAATACATATTCTATCTTTCTTATGCAGTTGTCAATGTTCAATTGGCAATGAGCAACAGCCATCAGCCACTGTCAAACAATAAAAAAAGCATTAACTTGTCTCTGCAACTAAAAACTGCAAATAAATTATACAGCATCTACAAAAACAAACATAATGCCAGCGGTATCCATACAGATACTTTGCACATGTCGACATACTACCCGAATTAAGTAGTTTTATTAGTCTATCACAAAACAAACCAATCTGTCAACTATTTTTTTAATGTTTTTTAGAAAAAGTCAAACTTTTTCTTGACAAATAAAAACCCCAAGAAAGGAACTTGCATAAGTATTATTATAAAATTTACAAAGGAGGTATATTCTATGAACAAAAATAAAGAGATGCAAGTCCCCATTGGGAGTACATATATAATAACACAATATATGTAGCTTTGTCAACAACTTTTGCAAAAATTATTGTTCCTTTTTTGTTGCTAAATAAGTCATAAAAAAATCATAATTTAACAATGGAAGCCTTTAATATTATATGAAACAGCTTCCACAAATGTTTACTTTTTTTCATTGCATACTACATTCTTTTTTCTGCAAACCCACATTCTGCTATTTACAACTATAGAACAAAGTATAGAAATTTGCACAGTTATCAAAATAATCAAAGTAAACTTAGCTGCCACTGAATTGAATACCACCATCAAGATGACGGCTATGATTGCAATCAAAGAAACAAACAAAATTTGCAAGCAATAAAATTTATTTTTATCCATCAACAAAAAATACAAACCCAAAAAACTTACAGTGCAAAGTATGCCAAAAGTTTGCGCTGTAATCCAATGTATGATATTCCTCACAGGGTATTTGGGACCATAAACAAAACCTGCAATTATCATACAGCAATTCCCTATAATATTAAAAATTAAAAAGAGAGTTTTTAATTTTTGATATTTGATATCCTCTACACTTTTTGCAATATTGCGCCACCCAAAAAAACTGGACAGTGCCGTAACAACACTAAAACACCCAAACCAAACTGGATTACTGTACCCTGTCGAACTTATCGTAATATAGGAATGTAAGTCCAATTTCCCACTGACTATGACATATACAATCAGAATCCAATTTAAAGCCAGCAAAGCAACACAACTAAATTCATTGCCAAAAAGGCTATCCACTACCTTTAATCTACTAAAAAATTTTTCTTTCATGTTCATTTTTGTCAACTTTTAAATACCATCTTTTTGAAATTTTTGTCATACCAATTCCCACAAAATAAAACAATACAAACATCGCACTAAGCAGAACAAGGACACAGGACATATAAAGAGGATCAAATTGTCCATTCAAAAAACCAATAGGGTGATTTAAATAAGGTAAAATCTTTTGTAGAATCTTTTGATACCAGGTAAAGTTATAATTTGTACCCCATAGAGGATTTAATAAAAATCCTGTAATTAAGAACCAAGGAATAAACCAATAATAATTTTTCAATGTAGGTTTTGCTTTTAACTCAACCTGATTTGTAAGTAAGACAAATATTGGAATGATAATCATCAACGCATGCACAAAATACGACTCCCAAGTCAAGTAGTACCAAAAGACTTTCATATGCCCATTGTTGACATTTACATTATTTATAACGCCACCCGTTAGTCCAACGCATACCATAAATCCTACAAGCATTTTGTTTTTTGTACAAATACTGACCAAAAATAACAGTGCACACAAGTTGCTCATGTTTAATGGAATGGCTGCTTCCCATGTCAAAACGGATTGAGGGACACCGGTCAGTGGGTGTTCTCCCCAAAACAGACCTGCCCCCCCCCCATTTGCCCACCATATAAAAGGTCTAGATAACGGAGAAAGCAAAAGTATTCCACTCAAAACGATTGCCACTGTTCTAGCAACTTTTTTTGTTCCCTTGCAAAGATAGGCCAACACAAATGGCATTATTAGTGTTGACAAAAAAGCAATGATATGCAACGGAGAGCCTACATACCAATTAGAACCTAAGTATCTAAAAGCTAAGTATACACAAGCAAAGTAAACCCCTATTATGATATGCAAATTGGCAGTTTTTTTGTCATCAAATAAGTATTTTAAATCCAACACTTTACAGTCATTTACATTTGATATTAGATTTCTTTTGTGGTATGTTTTACAAAAGAATACCATGAAAGGGACAATAAATAGAATTAAACATATTAAAATATCAAAAAATATCATATTAAATACCTCTCCATTTTACCATACAATTATGTAACTAATTATATATAAATACTTACATAATGTCAATTAAAAAACTAAATTAATATAAATTTCTTTTAGTTTTTAAATTAACAAACATAGCCTTTAACAATCTTTACACAGAAACAATGATAAAACGCTTTATATAGAATAGTTCAAGCGCTTTTAGCTATAATAGACCTATGAATAACTGTTATTTTATGTAACTTTATACTTCTTCCTCTAGTTATAATTTTTTACATTATTTTATTGTGTTGTTTAGCTAGTTTTGCAACTTCAAATAAGGAGCTTTATTTTCTCTATATATAAGATAAAAAGTTTCTCATATCGTTAGAAAATTCTTTCATGTTCATTTTTTAGTCAACTTTCAAGTACCATCTTTTTGAAATTTTAGTCATTAAAACACCAATATAATAACAAATTATAAATGTTAAAGACAAAAATGTAAATACAAAAATCATGTAAATTGGATCAAAATGTCCGTTTAAAAAGCTTATTGGCTGACTAATTTGTGGCAGAACTTTTTCTAATACTCTTTGATAATACGTAAAGTTATAATTTGTACCCCATAGCGGATTTAATAAAAATCCTGTAATTAAAAACCAAGGAGTAAACCAATAGTAATTTTTGAGTGCTGATTTTGCACGCAATTGTACTTGGTTTGTCAATAACACAAAAATAGGTACTATAACCATAAGTGCATGCACAAAGTAAGACTCCCAAGTCTGATACCACCAAAAAGTAACCATGTGCGTATTGTGTGCCTGAACATTGTTAACTAAACCACCAGCTATTCCAGCACATACCATAAACCCAATCAGAATTTTATTTTTAGTACAAAAACAAATCAAAAAAGATAAGGCACACAAGTTGCTCAAATTTAGCGGTATTGCACTTTCCCACATCTTCACTGTTTGGGGTGCACCTGACCAAGGATGATATTTTATTAAGTACACAACTGGCCTTGTGATTGGCGAAAGCAGTAAAATACAACACAGTACAATTGCCACTATTTTTGCTCCATTTTTTGACCCAATACACAAATATGCCAATACAAAAGGCATTACAATGGTAGACAACAAACCAATAATATACAATGGTGCACCAATATACCAAACATTACCCAAATATCTAAAAGCTAAATACACAAAAGCAAAGTATACTCCAATTGCTATATTCAAAACTTGTGTTTTTTTATCACTACATAAGCAAGTACAATCTATCAACTTTATTTTCGAGTATTCCTCCGTCAATCCACATCTACTTTTTTTGTTAAAAACCTTGACGCGACATATTACAAAAGGTATGAAAAACAATATTGTACATATTATACTATCAACAACTATCATATTCTCCCCCTATGACTACTAGAATTTGACTTTCTTGTTTTTAAATAAAATAATTTAACTTGCAACCTTAATGTCTACAAAGTTTTACACATATCTAACATAGAGAAATACTAAATATAGTATTTCTCTTGTACATATTATTGTATTATCTACATGCTGACATTAGTATACAAAAAATTTTGTATACTGTCAACAAAATATAAATTCGTATAAAAAATTATATCAAAAAGTCTGCCAAGTTCAACACTTAACAGACTAAATTTACATTTTTAATATACATGGAGTTACTTTACACAATTTAATTATCATTTTTTTCTATTTTTTTCCAAAATCAAGACCATCTGTACTTTTTATCAACTTAAATATCTGTGTAACAGTAGCTTTTAAATTGTCTGTTACTACATCAATTTCCATAGCCTGATACGAATCAATTGGTCCACGCTGTATACAGAATATAGCGTCAATACCTTGTTCGTTACATACAGCAATATCATCACTTACAATTCCTGCCAATGCAATGACCTTTTTATTGTACTGTTTGGCTAGTTTTGTAACTTCAAAAGGGGCTTTGCCTCGCACAGTACTTGCATCAATTTTGCCTTCTCCTGTTATTACAATATCCGATGTCTTGATATTTTCTTCAAGTTTTGTAGCGTCTTTGACAATATTTGCACCAGGCTCCAATTTTCCACGCAAAAATGCCAAAAACGCATAACCGACACCGCCAGCAGCACCAGCGCCTGGCGCTGTTGAAATTGTCTTTTTTAATACTCTTTTGACAACATTAGAAAAAGTGACAAGTCCTGCATCTAGATGCTTGATAGAATCCGGGCTTGCGCCTTTTTGTACGGCATAGGCATGTGCTGCACCTTTTGGTCCAAACAAGGGATTGTCTACGTCACACGCCACTCTAAACTCACAGTTAGCAAGTTCGGGGTGCACGTTTTCTGTGCGTATGTCTACTAATGAGTTTAAAACATGCCCTCCCAATCCCAAACTTTGTCCACCTGGTCCCAAGAACTCGTATCCTAACGCTTGCAACATACCCATTCCGGCATCGTTTGTAGCACTGCCACCTATCCCTACAATAAATTTTCTACATCCTTGCTCAATTGCATCTACTATAATCTCACCTACTCCATAAGTAGTAGTGTACAGCGGATTTCGAGCTTCCATTGGCACAAGATTCAAACCCGCTGCTTCTGCCAATTCTATAACTGCCGTTTTACTTTCAGGCACGAACCCATATTTTGCTTGTACGGATTCACCGAGCGGACCTGTAACTTGAACAGTTCTAATAATCCCTTTCAAACTGTTTACAATAGGCTCCAAAAAACCTTCTCCACCGTCCGCCATATTGATGGTCACTACCTCTGCATCTGGATAAACAGCTAGTACGCCATCTGCAACAAACTTTGACGATTCTTTTGATGTAATACAGCCTTTAAACGAATCCAACGCTACTACAACTTTCATTATGTTTTGCTCCTTCAATAAATATTTTTAGTTTAATTTGTATTCTTTTCAATATTAAAAACAATATTAGTATAACTCATTATTGTCAGAATATTAGCAATTTAACAAAAAAAACTATACAAAAGCATCAAAACTTATTGCATAGTTTTTATTGTATTAATTTTTTGTTCCAAAGTATAATGGTTTTATCATTTCCAATCTAGACTTTTGCCAATATTGCAACGCTACACCAAGTAACAAGCACAATCAATGCTGCCATAACCCCCACATTGTGCCACTTGTCTATTGGTTTTTTTTGGTGCACTGCTACCCCAAATATAATCAAATTTGCCTTTTTTGTTTTTGAGTATAATCTCTGAAAAATACATCAGAGGGATCAAACCAATGAGCGCTAAAAATGCCATATCTATATACTCGTACTCTTTGTTGTCTGCCAAAAGATGAGAGTATCTGAAAAATCCGAGTACCGTCACCGCAGCTACAATACCTGTCAACAGTAAACAAATACAAATGTTTGCTACACAACTTTTTGCTGTTTGAAATAAGTAAAGTAAAAATAGAACATCCAAAATACCATTGTTGACAACAACGCCCACAATGTTTTTTTGCATATAAAACACAATACCCAAAATCAAATTCAATAATATGCCGATAAGGCAAGTGAAGGCTATTTTTTTGTTGCCTGTAAAAATGGAATTATTCACCATAAAAACCTCCTCAAATTGGGTTGTATACAAAGCATAACACTACAAAATCTTATTGTCAATAAATTTAAAATAATATGCAAAATAATTTTATTTTTTAAACTAAAATTATTTATGAAAGTATAAAGTCAATTTAAGTTTAATCTCATTATATTTTATGTACACAAGATTTTGCCCAGCATTAAAAGCGGGGCAAAACTTGCGAATTAGGGAACTGTACTTCTTAAAAAAGCTCTTATCCCACAGACCAAAATTACTTTGCTTTAAATGGAATGTTTAATTTGACAGACAGCTTTTGCAACATGTCAAGTGTCATCTTGTCCAAATCATACTTTGGAGCAAATCCCCATTCCTTTTTTGCAGCACTTGCATCAATTGAGTTTGGCCATGAATCTGCAATAGACTGTCTTACAGGGTCCACATTGTAACTCATGGTAAATTCAGGCATAAACTTTTTTATAGAAGCCGCGATTTGTTCAGGGTCAAAGGACATAGCCGTAATATTAAAAGCATTTCTATGCACCAATTTAGCTGGATCTGCGTTTAACAAGTTTACAATAGAATCAATTGCATCCGGCATGTACATCATATCCATATATGTGCCTTTGCCAATGTAAGATGCGTATTTTTTATTTTTTAACGCTTCATAGTAAATGTCAACAGCGTAATCCGTCGTACCACCCCCTGGCTCCGCTGCATAAGATATAAGACCTGGGAACCTAACTCCCCTGGTGTCTACTTTGTACTTTAAAAAGTAATAGTCACACAGTAACTCTCCGGCTACTTTGGTCACGCCATACATGGTTGTAGGGCGTTGAACGGTATCCTGTGGAGTGTTATCTTTGGGTGAATTTGGACCAAAAGCTGCTATCGAACTTGGTGTAAAAAACTTTAAGTTGAGTTCTCGCGCAACTTCCAAAGCGTTCATCAATCCACTCATATTTAAATCCCAGCCAAACTGTGGATTCTTTTCTGCCGTAGCGGACAAAAGCGCAGCAAAGTGTACAAGTGTGTCTACATTGTGTTTCTTTGCAATTTCAAACATTTTGTCACGATTCATTACATCCAAAATTTCAAAATTTCCCTCTTTTACAGCGGGATGATCTTTTGGGTCCCTGATATCGGTAGCAATTACATTTTGCACACCGTAGTCTTGTCGCAAACGCTTAATAAGGTCTGATCCAATTTGACCTAGACTACCTGTTATCATTATCTTTTTCATTGTATTTCTCCTTTTTTGCGGTAAATTTCCGCCAATTTAAGACTTTCACACATTAAATAATTTTGAGCTCTCTACCTACTTTAGAATATATGCTCAACACTTGATCCAACATTTGCTTTGAATGACTAGCAGATGGCATATTTCTCACACGACCAGTACCCAACGCAACGGTTGGGAAAACAATGGACTTTGCGTATACGCCCTCTTCTTTCAATCTCTTTGAGAACAATTGAGTTTTATGTTCCTCTCCGATGATAACTGGCGTAATTGGCGTTTGTGAATTGCCGATGTCAAATCCTAGATTTTTTAAACCATCTTTTAAATACCTACCGTTTTCCCACAAGCGCTCCATCAGTTGAGGTTCACTAGACATAATTCTAAAAGCCTCAATACATGCAGCAGCAACACCTGGTGTGATAGCCGTAGAAAACAAGAACGGTTTTGCTCTGACTTTCAGCCAGTCAATGAGCTTTTGCGAACCTGCAACATAGCCTCCCACAACACCAATAGCTTTTGACAGTGTGCCCATTTGCATGTCAATCTTGTCCGCCATTCCAAAGTGTTTCACTGTGCCTGCACCTTTACCCATGACTCCCGAACCATGTGCATCATCAATGTACGTTATCAAGTTAAACTCTTGGGCAATTTTAACTATCTCTGGTATTTTTGCAACGTCACCATCCATAGAGAACACGCCATCTGTTATATACATCACTTTTTCATAAAGACCGCTCTCCACTGTCTGTTTAGCTTTTAATCGCAAATCTGGCATGTCTTGGTGCTTGACCTTTACTATCTTTGCACCAGACAATCTACACCCTTCTATGATAGAGGCGTGATTTAATTCGTCCGATAAAATCGCATCGCTCTTTGTCATGACAGCAGAGATAGCGCCCATATTGCAGTTAAAGCCTGATTGAAAGACAATAGCTGCCTCTGTCCCTTTAAACTTGGCTATGTCTTTTTCCAACTTGTCGTGAATGTCCATTGTACCATTGATAGTACGGACAGCACCCGCGCCCACTCCGTACTTATTGGTAGCCTCAATGGTCGCTTTCTTTAAGCGCTCATCTGTCGCCAACCCCAAATAGTTGTTGGAAGACAAGTTTATCAAATCTTTTGACCCCACTCTAATGATGGGACCATTTGCACCTTGCAAAATGTCAATCGTGTTGTATAGACCTTTTGCTTTCAACTCGTCGAGTTGTGTCGTCAAAAATTTGTCAATTGTAATTGACATAAAATTTCTCCTTTATTTCTTATTTGTCTTACTGTAAATGTAAAACTGTATTTGCACTGTAATCAAAAAAACTACGGCCTTTTGTTGAGATTCAAAGCTCACAATGGCTTGCCTTTTATATATCAAACATAAAACCACAGCAATAAAACGATTTTTTCCTTTTTACATTTTTATAAAACCCCCTTGCATTGCTAATAAACTTTCACTGTAATAATATTTGCGTATAGATATCAAATAAAACTTAAATTTTTATGCTATGTCAACATCAGGTCCTTCATAGCCACCCCAAGGCCAATACCTTGTGCTACCTACATAGAGGGTCTGACTGCTGTCTAAATACCCCGTATCAAGTATGATGTCCTCACCAGTCGCTACATACCACACCTTTGACCCACTTATCAATCCCACTATCATACCCATATACGGCAATCCGTTGGTGTACCCGTCTTTGCCTATGTTCCGTATCGTACTCGCAAAAATGACACAGTCTATTATCTCCCCATTTACACAGTACCCCACAATGCCACCTATGCTACGGCTATTCTGTGT
>JAITUJ010000016.1 GCA_031286385.1 Clostridiales bacterium
ATGAAAATATCCTTTATGTCAAATGGTTCTGTTTATGGTATGAACAGCTATGATTTTAGCGTAAACCCTGACAATAAACTTTCTATTGACATGTCTTTTATTTTAGATAAAGAAAAAAATGTAAATGTTGACCCAAGAGCAGTAAAGTTGGCAGAAGACATTTATAACGCTAAAACCAATGGAGAATTTGTAAACCGTGACCCTGATAGCGAGTATACAATGAGAATGTTTCCACGCCAGTATGGTGTACTGTTTGGGGAAGATAACAATGACCAAATCTATACACATGTGAACGCGCAAGGCGTTGAGATAAAGTATGACCATGTTGATTACAGCTTTTTACCAAAAAATGCTGATGGAACAAACGACATGACTTATGTAGGGTCATGGAATAGGATAGAATTTTTAAACGAAGTCATACCCTGGCTTGAGCGTTACTTGCTGGATTTGCACGGTCAAGTTCCACTCTATATGGACACGCAAGCCAACCTTGTTTCTCATAGGTTTGAGACGCCTTTGGATGGACCAGATGCAATTTTGTTTAGGGCGGGTAGTTTTAGATTGTCAAAAATGACCATGAATGATGGTCAGTGGGCTAGGTCTATAAATGGGACAAGGAACAGAAATAGATTGATGCAAAGTTACTTCTTGTAAAATTACGCTTTAAAAATTGATTACTATTTAAGATATTAAAAAAAGTATGGATACACTAAAATACACATTAAAAAGATTGGGCTTGATGTTGTTGACACTGTTTATTATTTTTACAATAATATTTGTGCTTATCAAGTTGTTGCCTACCTCTCTGTATGATTCTCTGAGTGCAGCTGACAAAGCAAAGTGGGATGCACTGGGGTACAACAACCCTATCATTGTGCAGTATGGAACATATCTAAAAAATATTATTACAAGGTGGGACTGGGGGTATTCTTGGAATATCAAATTGGGTCAAACTTCTACTAGCTTGTTTTTGGATAGAATGGTTCCTACTGTGCTTGTCAATTTGTTCTCTTTTATCATCGCAGTACCGATTGGCTTGCTGTTGGGAATATTGATTGCACAAAAAAAGAACAAATGGCAAGACCAGGTATATGGAGTCGTTATAATATTCTTTATTGCGTTGCCTAGTTTTGTATTTGCTTTTTTGTTGCAGTACTTTCTAGCTTTTCAACTTGGCTGGCTTCCTATAAGAATGGAACCTATAAATTTGGTCAGTGGTTGGTTTGACCCTTTAATGTTGTTGTCCATGGTGCTACCTGTGCTTGCAATGGCTATCCCTATCATTGCTTCCACTTCTAGAAGTGTTAGAGCAGAGTTGAGTGAACAGTTGGGTAGTGAGTACATGTTGCTTGCGCGTGCAAAAGGACTGACAAAAAGGCAAGCAACTTTTAGACATTGCTTTAAAAATGCTATGGTGCCAATCTTGCCCATTTTGATAGGTATGTTTATTTTAAACTTTTCTGCGGGTTCTATTGTAATAGAGAGGATATTTAGTATACCGGGTACAGGATTATTGTACCTTGACGCTTTGACTACACGAGATTACGACGTATTTATGGTGGTGTCTATGTTCTTTGTATTTGCTTCACTGTTGAGTGGGCTAGTATCAGATTTGAGTTTTAGTTATTTGGATCCTAGGATAAAAGTGAGATAAGTTTTGGCTTTAAGGTAAATTTATTGATTGACTTTGTTAAATAATATTATGAAACAAGATTTTTTAAATGAAATAAACCAAGATTCTTTTGAATTTGTGGGTGTAAAAGAAAAAGAGGCCGTATTCGGCACAAAGCCTATTGGGTTTTATCGTGATGTTTTCAAGCGCTTCTTTAAAAGGAAAACGGCTATTGTAGCGTTGAGTATCATAGGTTTATTGCTCATTTATTCTTTGATTATGCCACTCTTTTATCCATTTGATGCAACTATGGCAGAGCCTGATTATAGATTTGCAAAGCCACGCAATTTTTTGTCTAATGGCAGTTATAGTAAGACGATAGGTCTAAATGAGTTTGATTTGTTGCGTTCGATTGGGATTTCAGTACTTGATGTAGATGGAGAGTATGGAAAAGAATTGATTACATGGGAACAAGCTGATAGCAGTGATTTTCAACCTATATTGAAAAGTGAAGATACTGTACTAGAAGGGTTCGGTGAAAGCTCTCATCAAAATGGTAAAAAAGTAAGGATAGACAGCTACTTAGAAGTTGGCTTTGTATACAAAACTATTTCAACAGATGAATATTTACAAATTTTAGAGTGGGAACAAAATAACGGAAAAAATGTAATCTACCCTATGGTAGACAGGTACAGTTGGTTTTTTGACGATTTTCAAAATGATTTTAGACAGAGACCACCAGAGTACACACAAAATGCAAACTATTGGTTTGAAATTAGCTCATGGTCTAGGACTCCGGTAAAGTTTGATGATGACAGTCTGCAAGCAAATTATCTAGTATTTAACCAAGACGAGCAAAGTATATCCGATAAAGATAAAATTATTCACAATGCCTTAAACGGAAGTATCCCAAATAAAGGTGACATTTTGAAATATCAAATAAGCGATAATAATGTCACTGTGCGTGTACTGTCATATAATTATTTTATTTATAGAAATGGTACAGTTCCAGCTTTTTGGATGGGATTAAATGATCAAGGACAAGATATCTTTACTAGGCTAGCGTCCGGACTTAGAATGTCTTTGTTATTGGCATTTTTAGTAGCCATTATAAGCATGGTTTTGGGTGTTTTGGTTGGTGCTGTCTGTGGATTTTATGGCGGAACTGTGGACTTGATTGTCAACAGAGTGCAAGATGTTTTGGTAGGAGTGCCCACCATTGTAGTCGTTTCACTGATATATTTGCACTTTGTTTTGACAGGTAAAATACCTATATTTGTGGGACTGATTTTGGGTTTTGTACTTTTTGCTTGGGTAGGTTATGCCCGTTTGGTCAGGACACAATTTTTTAGATTCAAACAACAAGAGTATGTTTTAGCGTCAAAGACACTGGGTGCAAAAAATAAGCGTTTGATGTTTAAACACATTTTTCCCAATACATTGGGTACATTGATTACGCAGTTCGCTCTTGCTATACCTGTCACTATTTTGATGGAAGTCGTACTGTATTTTTTAAACATCTTGCAGTTAGGCAATGGGGGTGCAACTTTGGGTATTTTAATCAATGAAGGTGCAGTTGCAATGTCTAGCCAACCACACATAATATTTTGGCCGGTTGCAGTTTTTGCTTTGATTATGTTGAGTTTTAACATGTTAGGCAATTCTTTGAGAGATGCTTTTGACCCAAATCAGCGAGGTAAATAGCAAATAAAGTTTTTTAGCACACTGTAAAATTTAAATTAAAAAGTAACTAATTAATCATTATGGACACAAATACAACAAACAATATTATAGAAAGGCAACAGGCTATACTGTCAGCGCGCAATGTAAAGGTATCTTTTAGTACCCCAGCAGGTAGAGTTCAAGCTGTTAGAGGTATTGACTTTGATTTATATCAAGGTGAGACGCTATCAATAGTGGGAGAATCTGGTTCGGGTAAATCTGTGACATCAAAGTCGATTTTAGGGTTATTATCAGAAAACGCCGACATAGAAAGAGGAGAAATTGTCTTTGACGGTTTAGATCTTTTAAAGACTAATGAGAAAGAATTTGTAGATATTAGAGGGGAAAAAATATCTATGATTTTTCAGGATCCTCTTTCTAGTTTAAACCCTATTGTGAGGATTGGTAAGCAGCTTTGTGAGTCAATGATAATAAAGGGTAAACAAAAGCAGAAGACATCCTATAAAGAATTAAATTTGAGGCTAGATAACTTACAAAAGTTTATGGCAGAAAATTTAACTGTAAACGAAGACAAAAAAAATAGTTTGGAAGAAAATAAAACTTTAATAACAAAGTTTAGGAAATTTATCAAAAAACAATATCAATTAGAAAATGCATACAATTACAGCAGACAAGAAATTGAGTACTGCATAGAAGATATAGATAAGCTATTAATTAGCATTCATGCGGGGCGTTATGACCATTTTTTTAGAGATGTGAAGCGTATAAAAAGAGGTGCAGTTTTAACTTTTAACATATATTTAGTCAATAAGAAAAAAGACGAAGTGTTGCAAATAGTTCATTATTTGCTGTTGAAAGCTAGGGAAATTGTAAAGGGAGAGAAAAGTGAACTTGGAGTAATTTCCCAAAAATTGGAGCGTTTGAGAGAGATTATGCAAAAAACTCTTTTGCGCGTCAAACCCAACTTTTTTGCGATGGCATACTTTGTGTCATTTAGTGAAAGTTCTCTGCCACAAATTGACACAAAAGAGTTAAACGAATACTTGCAAGGGCATTTGGAGCTTGACTTTTTAAACAATTTTGTGGAAAAGGCTAAGCAAGCCATTGTTTTTTCTCACAATAAGACGATAAATGCAAAAAAGCAATTTGTGTCGAGTATAGATGACAGATTGAAACAGATTTTGCAAGAAGGTAGTGGTCGTAAAAAAACTATGACTATGGTTAAAGACTTAAATGCACTTGTACAGAGTTGTATTGATAAGTTGTCAAATAAGAGAGACAGTAACGCATATGCTTTTGAAAAGAGTTTTGAGCACGAAATTATACATTACTATAAATCCAACAAAAATAACTTTAAAGAGCAAAGACGCTTTGACAAAGAAAAAGCAAAGCAGGAAAAAAGTGGCGAAGATTATTTGATAAGGCCAGCAGGACTTATTGACCTAGGTGATATAAAAGACAATATTTCTGGCATAGTGTCTAGATTGAAGACTAATTTTGAAAGAGATTTAGATTATGCAGAAAAACGAAACTTTGATATGGCTACGACATATATGGTAGAACATATTAAAGATTTGGCTCAATCTGTCGTGTATAAGGTCACAAAAGAGATGGCAAAGAGGCGCAGCATACGACTAATGGAGGAAGTGGGCATAAATGAAGCTGAAAGGCGTTTTAATCAGTTTCCATTTGAGTTTAGTGGAGGTATGCGACAACGCATAGTCATAGCAATCGCACTGTCCTCAACGCCGCAAATACTCATCTGTGATGAGCCTACTACTGCACTGGATGTTACTATACAGTCACAGATTTTAGAACTCATCAATGATTTGAAGTCAAAGAGAGGTTTATCCGTCATATTTATCACTCATGATTTGGGTGTAGTTGCAAAAATGGCGGATAGAGTTGCTGTAATGTACGCTGGCAAAATTGTAGAGATTGGTAAAACTTATGACATTTTTTATGACCCAAAGCACCCTTACACTTGGGCTTTATTGGGTTCTATGCCTGATTTAGATACAGAAGGCAAGCTTGATGCAATTCCTGGCACACCGCCAAACATGATATATCCGCCTGTTGGAGATGCTTACGCTATGCGCAACAAGTATGCCATGAAAATTGATTATGAAAAACAGCCTCCTATGTTTAAAGTAAAAGAAGAACATTTTGCAGCAACTTGGTTACTGCACCCGCAAGCCCCCAAAGTTGAATTGCCCCAAGTTATTAAAGATAGAATTCAGAGAAATCTAAGTAAGTTTGAAAACACAGAAAATCGCACAATTGATGATGGACATACGCTTGATGTTGATGTAAAAGTGATGGACATTGTGCAGGCTAGTGTTCACAGTGACAAAGCAGACAGTGATGATGAGTGCATGAACTTTGACCGTGAGAATACAGTCAGTGACGATAGTTTTCAAACTTTGTCAGTGAATGAGTTTCAATCTGATGAAGAAAATCACAGTGAGCCTAAAAAAGAAAGTTTACAATTGCAGAAACAAAAAGATAAAGTAGACTCAAAAAAAGTCGTCAGTGCTACCAGTATTAAAAATAAACCAAAAACGGTTCACAGGGCTAGTAGTATTAAAGGTGGAACAACAAAAGGTGCTAGCAATATTAAAAGTGGGGGAATATCTTCTGCTTTTGGGCAACGCAGTAAAAAATCAGATACAAAGTCAGATACAAAGAAAAAATTAAAGTAGGGCTATAAAGTTATGAACACAGATTTAGATGACAACAAAACAGTTTTAAGGGTAAATAACTTAAAGCAGTATTTTAAACGCGGTCGTAGCATAAATAAGGCAGTGGACGGCATAAGTTTTGATATTAAAAAAGGTGAAGTTTTTGGTTTGGTAGGTGAATCTGGCTGTGGCAAAACTACCACTGGTCGTGCCGTGATTGGATTGTATAAAGCTACGGGAGGGGACGTATACTTACATGACCGACGCATTATTGCAAGTCCGCAAGATTACACGGATTCCGTTGACATTGAAAAAGCAAGGTCAGACAATAAGCTGTCTTTTCAGCAAAAGAGTACGACTGCAATTCAGATGATTTTTCAGGATCCAATATCAAGTTTAAATCCTCGTATGAATGTTTTTGATATTATTGCAGAGGGTTTGATAATTAGAGGAATAAAAGATAGAGATTTATTGAAGCAAAAAGTCTTTCAGACTTTGGAGCTTGTGGGGCTTTTGCAAGAGCATGCAAGCAGATATCCGCATGAGTTCAGTGGGGGACAAAGACAAAGGATAGGCATAGCAAGGGCTATCATATTAGAACCAGAAGTTTTAATAGCAGACGAACCAGTAAGTGCGTTAGATGTGTCTATTCAAGCACAAGTAATCAATCTCATGAATGATTTAAGAAAAAAAGTAGGTTTGACTATACTGTTCATTGCACACAACTTGTCCGTTGTAAAGTATTTTAGCGACAGAATTGCTGTTATGTACATGGGTAAAATTGTAGAACAAGCAAGGACAGAGCAACTATTTGCAAAGCCATGTCACCCTTATACAAGGGCACTGATATCAGCAATTCCATATCCTGATCCATTGCTGGAAAACCAACGGCAGAGAATCGTGTACAATCCACTGCTAGAACATAATTATGCAGTCGACAAGCCATATATGCGAGAGTTAGAAAAAGATAAGGGACACTATGTATACTGCAATGACATTGAGTATGCAAAGATTGATGTGTCATTTAATAAATGAAAAAGATTTTATTAAAAACGCTTTTGACAATTGTGCTTGCTGGAATATTATTTTTTTTGATTATTCTAGGATTTGATATATTTAACTTAGAAAATACAAAGTTATTGTTTTCTACGCTATCAAATGGTGCATTTTTTGTAGGTGTAATCTTTTTAGGCATTGGCTTACTAGTCTTGATATCCAAAGAAGGAACTTTTGATTCATTGTCTTACTGTCTTAGTAAGGCTTGGGAGCTCATGCCTTTTGTTAAAAAAAAATCGTCCAAAACATATTTTGAGTACAAAAGTCAAAAGCGACATGATAAAAGTCAAGTTTTGCACATGATGATTGCAGGTGCTTTTTTTGTAAGCTTGTCTATAATTTTTTTGATATTTTATTATAAATATTGAATCAAAATTGCAATATTGAATTTTGTTAAAACGACTATGTAGTCAGCATAATCAGCCCCATAATTAGTTGAGTACATATTGCGTCAAATTATTTTTTATAGTACTCAATCAATTGGGTCAAATTGTACAGTGAGCTGTGTGCACTTGCAATTTTTTATTTATAAATTGAACTCAATAATTTTGTATAATGTACAGTGATTGTGTACAACTGTGACCAACAGCACTTATCCATATTTATAGTTATTTTGCTATCTTTTTTTCCTTTGTGGCCGTTTTGGCTTGTCTCTTTTTTGGAATACAGTCATAGGATAAGGATGTTCTATAATTTCGGGAATGTCTTTTTTTATAAGCTTTTGAATATCTTTTAAATAAGGCTTTTCATCAAAATCACAAAGACTTATGGCAATGCCGGATTTACCTGCTCTTCCTGTTCTACCTATTCGATGCACATAAGTTTCAGGTTCATTTGGTAGGTCATAGTTTATTACATACGCTAAGTCGTCAATGTCAATTCCCCTTGCGGCGATATCCGTTGCGACTAAGACGCGAATTCGGTTTGCTTTAAAATTGTTCAGTGCATTTTGTCGAGCTCCTTGTGATTTATCACCGTGTATGCTAGCAGAGGATATCTTGGCATTTGAGAGCTTTTGTGCAAGCTTATCTGCTCTATGTTTGGTCTTTGCAAAGACCAAAACATTTTTTATTTGTTTTTCTGACATTATCCACATCAATAAATCTTGTTTTTGTGCGTAATCTGTCAAGTAA
>JAITUJ010000026.1 GCA_031286385.1 Clostridiales bacterium
CGGTGCGCATTATTCGAGCTTGTAAGGAAATGGGTATATCCACAGTAGCAGTTTTTAGTGAAGCTGACCGTGAATCTTTGCATGTGGCACTTGCTGACCAAAAGGTTTGCATAGGTGGAGCACACTCCAAAGATAGCTACCTAAATATGGAGGCAATTATTTCGGCTGCCATTGTTTTGGATGCAGGAGCAATACATCCAGGGTATGGGTTGTTGAGTGAAAACTCTAAATTTGCACGCAAGTGTCAAGAATACGATATAAAATTTATAGGCCCAAAACCAGAAATTATAGATAAGATGGGTGATAAGGACAACGCACGCAGTACTATGAAAAGTGTGGGCGTGCCCATTGTCCCAGGCACTGATATAATTTCTGACAAGACGACAGCTTTTAAATTAGCTAAAAAAATAGGCTTTCCATTATTGATAAAAGCGCGCAGTGGCGGCGGTGGCAAGGGAATAAGGCTGGTAGAAAATGAAAAAAATTTTGAGAAATTATTTGAGCAAGCAAGCATAGAAGCACAGTCAACTTTTGGCGATAATGGTTGCTATTTGGAAAAATATCTAAGTCCTGTAAAACACATTGAAATGCAAGTTTTGGCTGATGAACACGGCAAAGTTGTAGTTTTAGGGGAGAGGGAATGCAGCATACAGAGGCGCAATCAAAAGATGATAGAAGAAACTCCAAGTATTGCTGTTTGTGATAAAATAAGACAGTCCATGATAAAAGTTAGTACACAAGCAGCAAAGGCTGTTGGATACACAAATGCAGGAACCATAGAGTTCTTATTGGACAAAAATGGTAAGTTTTATTTTATGGAGATGAATACAAGATTGCAAGTAGAGCATCCTATAACTGAGATGGTGACAGGAATAGACATCGTTAAATGGCAAATAAGAATTGCTATGGGTTTGCCTTTGTCAATGCAACAATCAGATATAAGACCGATTGGCGCCTCTATAGAGTGTCGCATAAATGCCGAAAATCCTGCACAGGGTTTTCGACCATGTGCAGGCAAAATTACTGACTTTAATGCGCCAGGTGGTCCTTGGGTGAGATTTGACAGTGCAATTTACTCTGGATATACGATTCCTCCTTATTATGATAGCATGATAGGAAAGCTCATAGTTTGGGCAAAAAATAGAGAAGAGGCAATAAACAAACTTAAAGCTGCACTGTGTGAATTGGGTGTAGCAGGTGTAGATACAAACATTGAAATGCAGCAAAAAATACTAGATAGTCCATTGTTCAAAAGTGGCAATTACTATACCGATTTGATAGCAAAAGAGTTCACTTAAAAAGAGTTCATATATAGATGTTAAAACATATTTTCAAAAAGCCCAATATTGAGCCCGAAGTGCCAGTATCCATAGAGTATCACAAATGCATAGATTGTGGTACAAAGGTTGATTTGAGGAAATTTGAAGATGATTTAAAAGAGTGTGTTTGCGGTAAATCCTTGCCTTTATCTGCAAGGAAAAGAATTGATAGCATTGCAGATAAGTCAAGTTTTGTAGAATTACACAAAAATTTATGTACAGTAGATATTTTAGAGTTTAAAGATTACAAAACAAAATTAGAAACTGCTAAAAAAGCAAGCGGCGAGTTAGAAGCTGTGATTGTAGGTCATTGTAGTATCAATGGATTGTTATGCTGTATTTTTGTGATGGACACGCATTTTTTTATGGGCAGTATGGGAGTTGTCGTAGGTGAGAAGATAACTAGAATTTTTGAATATGCAACGATAAATAACTTACCCGTAATAGGTTTTTGTGCTTCAGGCGGTGCAAGAATGCAAGAAGGTATTTTTAGTCTAATGCAGATGGCAAAGACGAGTGGTGCAATAAAAAGACACAGCGACAAAGGTTTATTGTATATTTCAGATTTGACTAATCCTACTACAGGCGGAGTTACCGCTAGTTTTGCAATGGAATCTGACATAATTATAGCTGAGCCAAAAAGTCTTATAGCTTTTGCAGGACCTAGAGTCATTGAACAGACCATAAAGCAAAAATTACCTTTTGGTTTTCAGATATCTGATTTTGTTTTAAATAAAGGATTTATTGATTTGATAGTAAAACGCAAGGAACTAAAACCAGAATTAGCAAAATTGCTTAGAATGCATTGTAAGAGTGAAAAATAATTTATATGGCAAACGACATAAAAAATAAACACAATAAAACAAAACAATCTGCAAAAAAATCTAAATTAAAGATGCAACCGTATCAAGATTTAGCCAAGACAAAGTTGGCTAAAACTGATCCTGGTTCTGCTATTGATATGGTAGCAAAAGCAAGAATTGCAGATAGAATGTGTGGTAGTGACTTTATTAGATATGCATTGACTGATTTTGTAGAGTTGCATGGTGATAGAGCATACGGCGATGACAATGCTATAACATGTGGAATTGGATTTTTAGATGACTTAGCAGTAACAGTCATTACATTGGAAAAAGGTAAGACTACAAATGAAAGAATAAAGAGAAATTTTGGTTCTGCTCATCCAGAAGGATATAGAAAGGCGTTGAGATTGATGAAACAAGCAGAAAAATTTGAGCGTCCTGTCATATGCTTTGTGGATACTAGTGGGGCGTATTGTGGTATAGGTGCTGAGGAACGGGGGCAGGGTCATGCCATTGCAAGGAATTTGATGGAAATGATGACATTAAACACCCCCATATTGTCTGTATTGACTGGGGAAGGAGGAAGTGGCGGAGCATTGGGATTGGCTGTTGCAGATGAAGTGTGGATGATGCAAAACTCCATATACAGTGTCATATCACCAGAAGGTTGTGCAAGTATACTTTATAAAGACGAAAAAAAATCACCAGAAGCAGCAGAGGCACTAAAACTCACATCAAAAAATTTGTTATCGTTTGGTATTGTAGAGCAGATAATACCAGAAAATGATAAAACACTAAGTAATTTGAAGACAAAAATTTTGGAAAAATTACATTCATTATTACAATTGGATCCAGCGGAACTTATAAAAAGACGCTATGATAGATTTAGAAAAATAGGTAAATATGAAGAAAAGAAAGAAATTTTGATAGTCAACTGATATTATTGAATTCAGTTATTTAAGTATATTTGTATGAGTTCTATTAAATAAGTCGTTAGAGATTAAAAAAATGCCATTAAATTATTGTAGCACTGTCCAACTATATATAGATTAAAGCAAAAATTGCTTGACAAAAAGTTTTATATCACATATAATATCTAAGTTATTTGGTTTTGGTCTGTGGAGTGGTACCCAAGAGGCTCAAGGGGCGCCCCTGCTAAGGGTGTAGATCGTTAATCGCGGTGCGAGGGTTCAAATCCCTCCCACTCCGCCACATACAAGTGCGTGATAAGCCTGGTTTCAAAACTAGGCTTATCACGCTTTTTTATAGTATTCATTTGGTGGATTGCCCGTTGCAAAAATCAAATAGACTCAAACTGTATCGCCCCCCTAGATATTGGACAAAATTAACAATGAGATGCAAGCAAAACTTTGCTTGCATCTTTTATGTTGCTTTTATGTAGATAAAATTGAAGAAATGAGCAAATGTAAATTTTTGTATATGCAAACAAATTGTTGAATTTAATATCAAAAATATTCTAAAAAATGTGCAAATATTTGTTGACCCTACTTTTTTTATATGTTATACTTAATTTAATATTATTTAAAGGGGAGTTAATTTATGAAAAAGACAATTTGCAAGTTTCGCAAAAAACTTGCGTTTTATGTACTGGTATTTGTATTTAGCTTAACGCCTATTATGACAGTTCGTTATGCTAGTCCTGAATATAGTACAATGAGTGCTAATCTCGTATCGAGTACAGTTTTGTCACAAGCTGAACAGTATAAGAGAGAGATTTTGGGTGATAAGGTTGATGATTTGATGACAGATGATTACAGTACTGTTTTTGATCTTGTACCCAAAGAAGTAGAATTTTTATATGATGAGAGCAAGGATGATAGGACGCAAAGAAGTGGAGGTATTGTCACAAATGGTGACTATTTTACTTCCAATCTTTTGCAAGTGGCAAAGCCTGGCGATATAGTTGTACAAGAAGCTGGATTTTATGGGATTACGGTCACACATTGATGATAACAAAAGTGGAGAGTAACTATATTCAGACAGTGGAAGCTGTCATGGATAGAGGTGTCATATACAGTGAACTTGACAGTTTTAGGTTTTTTGATAGAAGGTCAACACTGTTTAGTGTACCTAGTGCAGGTCAGACGCAAATCAACAAGGCCGTAGAATGGTTGCATTTGCAAGTCCAAAGAAACAGACCTTACTGGGCTCTTGTGTCAACTGAACATTGGGATAGTGGCTTGAATTTTGCTTGGGGAACTGATGCTACTAACTGTTCAACATTGACTTGGGGGGCGTACTACTACGCAGGTATAAATTTGACAAATTCCGCTATAAATCAAACTACTTGGGTGTTGCCAATGAGCATTAGAGATAGTAGTAAGGTGTCAGTAGGCAGAAAAAATGTAGCATACAAGGGGTATCAATTTGTAAATTGGAATTCAAACAAATCTATTGATTTACCAAATATGAGTGTTGGTAACAGTAAAAAATTGCAACAGTATGAAACAAACACATCTGATGCACAAATTTTTATTGAGATTACGACTCCTGAGAGGTTTAGTAGTCCTAATTTATATGACCTTCATTATTATTCTATAGTTGATCCAAAGTACATGTTTGATGTAGAGCAGCCTATGTGGCCGTTTGATGGCAATGCCAATGGGCGCAAATTGCAGATTTTCTATACAAATTGGGACGACCATGCTTCATACCGTTCTTTTTGGTGGAATGACAATCAACTTATGACAAAAAATACTGGATATAAAAGGAGTATTCATGTAGCAGATGCTTCTTTTAGCAATGGTGCTACCCTACATCAGTGGGATGTGACAGGGCACTATACAAGCAAGTGGAACAAAAATTATAGATACAGCTATTACTTTAAATTCTATAATTGGTGAATCTATGATGTCAAGATTTGAGAACAAGAAATTTTTGAGATGGTTTTGTGTCATAGAATTGGCATTTTTTGTAGTTTCTTATGTAATTTTCTTTGTGCATATTCAAGGGTATGCTCCGTTTATAGCAATGTTTTCTGTGCGTTACTTTAATGATTTTATATTTCTTTTTATTCTTATAATATTATATTTGATACCACTGCTATTGTGTACTACTGATATCATATGGTTTTATTTTGCTGAGAAAACTAAAACAAAAATACTCGTGAAATTTTGTTATCTTAGTTTTAAGACTCTTGGTTTATTTTTGATTGCTATTTGGGTAATTATATTATTAGTAAAGTAAAGAATTGTCACTTTAAATTCTATAATTGGTGAATCTATGATGTCAAGATTTGAGAATAAAAAATTTTTGAGATGGTTTTGTGCCATAGAGTTGGTATTTTTTGTAGCAGTGGTAGTTGTTTGGTTTATTTTTTCAGGAGGAGCATTCTTTTTTAGGGCACTTTTTGTGGGAGAACCTGGATCTGGTGCCATTATAGCATATAGTATTTATTTTTTTGTCCTATATGTTGCCATTATTTTTATTCACTGTGGATATTTTCTGGTTTTATTTTTGCAAAAAAACACAAAAAAAAATTTATATCAAATTTTTTTATATGGGGATTAAGTTGGCATTGATGTTAGTGGGTATCATATATTTATACAGTATAATGATAACTATTTGGGGTATATTTTCTTAAAAAATACAAAAGTATTTTTTATACTGATAGAGTGTATCGTTATTTTGTTTCTGTAATTGAAAAATAAAGTCAGTATAAAAAATAAAGATTTAAAAAATGTGTTTATCAAAAGTACGCTTTGAGGTAAACACATTTTTTTATAAACTAAATATTGATTTAAAAAGTATTTTTTTGTGTATATGGTTAAAATATTACTATGAAAAATACAAAAAATATTTATTTACTTGTCCCACTTGTTTTGATAATTTTCATAGTAAGTCTGTTCAATATAAATATTATAAGCGAACAAAAGAACTTTACAGCAGTCAACACAGTTGAGGTAGAAGATGTAAAGCTACCCATCATTATGTATCACAGTGTATCAAAAGGTAGAAAATCAAAGTATAATGTACCCCCATCGTTATTGGAAAGTGACTTTAAATATTTTTTAAACTTAGGATTTACTCCTGTTTTTATGCATCAAGTTGTAGATTTTGTTTCTTTTGGTATACCGTTGCCCAAAAAACCCATAGTAGTGACATTTGATGATGCACACAGTAGTGTTTTTTTTAACGCATTTGCTTTGCTAAAAAAGTACAATATAAAGGCAGTCATTAATATCATAGGCAAGTGCACAGATGGCGACGATGTGAGCAAGTTTGACGCAATAAAGTCCCATATAAGTTTTCCACAATTAAGACAGATGGTAAGCAGTGGTCTTGTGGAAGTGGGCAATCATTCATTTGATTTGCACAGCGATTTTGGTAAAAGATATGGCATAAAAAAACTAAAATGTGAAAGTGAACAACAGTATAAAAATATGTTAAAGAAAGATGTAGACAAGTTACAGCAGAGAGTACAGGACAATTTAGGGATAAAGCCACTTGTATTTGCATATCCTTACGGCAAATACAGTGACTTGGCAAAGAGTGTATTAATTGAATCGGGGTTAAAAGCTGCTTTGCTTAGTACACATCAAATAAATGTTTTAAATAAAGAAACTGATCTATTCGAATTAAAACGCTTTAATAGACCCAATGGAGTGAGTAGTAAACAATTTTATGATGCGATAGAGAGTTTGACCAATCAATCAAATTCAATGAATAATGTTTTAAAGTACAGATGGTGGAGATGACTTAACTATGCAATGCCAAATGTACAAGTCTGTCATGCTCTTTTGCTAGTCTTATGATATCATCGGTTATTACTGTGTTCACTTTAAAAAGAATATTCCCCATTTTATCCTTTATATTTTCTAAAATTGTTCTACCTTTTAAAAAATTATACTCATTGTATTCTTGTTTTTGTTTTGGTGTTCGTGTAACTTGCGTATTTGTACTGTCTACAAATACAGGAAGATCAATATTTGCAGTATTTTTTATATCCTTGTGTATTTTTTGGTTGCTTGTAGTAGGACTTTCAAATGGTATTGTATTTTGATTTTGCGTTGTGTATACAGGTTTGTTTTTTTGTATTTTAATTTGAATTGTTTTATTTTTGTTAAAAGTAAATTTTTTTTCACTTTGGTTGACTATCATTAAATTTTGAGAAAATGATAAAATTTTTGCATTTGTCAATTCGGAATTATTGACCAATACAGATTTTACTTTTGTACCATCTAAAATGATATCTGTCAGTGTACCCAAAATTTTTCCGTCTTGATTGTACACTTTTGTATTTAAAGGACAGTTGTTTATAGGGTTTAAAGTGTTCCAATGATATGTGACATTGTCATAATATTTTGTCAATATTACATCACCGTCAAATTGCAATACTAATCTTAATGGCAAGAATTTCCATTCTGGCTCACTTTGTTCACAGCTTTGCAGTACAATATTTTGTCCATTTTTTAAATTTGCATTAAAATTGATACCCACTGCCTTGCCCAATACCTTAGCGTTGTCCATACTTACAATGGGTTTATTCACTATTTTGCTTAGTTGTATTTTTGTTTTCATATTTAGCTATAATATTCTTAATATTAAATATATGCTTCAAATGATATTTTAGTCTAGTTTTAGACATTTTTAAAAAATATAGTGATAGATAATCTTAAAAGTTTAAATAAAAGAAAAAGAAAACCAAATATTTTGATGTTTTTGGTGTGTACGAATATGGCTTGTTTTATTTTACTTATTGGTATCTTGATATTTATCAAGTACAATAAATATGTGCCAATTCGTTTATCAACACCCAATGTATATTATGATGTAGAAAAAACAACATTGGAGTGGATGCCAATAAACAAGGCAATAGGTTATCAAATATATATTGAAGGTGGTGATACACAATCACATTTTATTTATGATTGCAGTTTCGATTTATTGAATTTGTCTTTGGGAACACACAACTTAAAAGTTAGAGCTTTGGGATTGAGTGTTATAAATGATTCGTCCTGGACAAAAAATTATAAATTTAAAGTTGAATTAAATGCCAATGTTAAATTAGATAAGCCAGTAAATCTAGATTTCAATGACAATATTTTAAGTTGGGACAGCGTACCTAATGCCGAAGGTTATGAAATAAGTGCAAACGATACAATTTTATTTTCTGTTGACAACTTTGTAAAATTAGATGTACAGGCTGGCATATATGATTTTAAAGTAAAAGCACTTTCTAAATTTCACGACAGTAAAGTAGTCACTTTGCAGGAATAATTTTTACTATTTTTATACAAAATAACTACATGATAGTGACAAAAAGTATGCCAACAGTGCAAGTCAAACCAAAAACTGAATTTAGCATTAACAATAAAAAAGTAATTAACAAAAGTAGCAACAATCCATTTAAAGTGCGTGCAAACAATGGAGGAGGAGTGTACTTAGATTCTGATTGGTCAGACTCCTTCAACTATGTTGTGACGGCAACTTTGCGTACTCCTACGAATGTAAAGGTTGATGAAAACAGTTTTATTTTAATTTGGGATGAAGTTCCCAATGCTAGTAAGTACGAAATCAACTTAGATGGTACAGTGTGGGAATCAGAATATAATTCACAGAGTTTTATGGATATTGCAGCAGGAGTGCACACTGTCGCAGTTCGCGCTTTGGGAGATAGCAACATATATATGTCATCTCCTTGGAGCGAACAGTTGTCATTCACTAAGACCAAAAAATTGGATCAACCAGGTGACTTGTCCGTAAATAATAACACACTTTCATGGACAGCTGTTGAAGATGCGTTGCAGTATGAATTGGAAATCAATGGAGATTTAAAGACTTTGACAGAAAATAGTTTTGATATGGCTACACTGGATCCAGGTGAATACTCCATAAGGGCAAGAGCACTGGGTGACAGTCATGTTTATTTTAGCGTTGATTCAGAATGGATAAGCGTTTAACGGTCAATGAATAGGTTTTATTTAAACGGCTCGCATAGGTCGTTTTTTTTATAATTTTTTGTAAAATAATATTTGCAGACAAAGTCATTTTTGAGTTGACAAAATTTGTTTAAACTGTTATACTAAACTGTAATTATCTATGTAACTTTATGTGAATGGATACTGTTTATAGGAGTTTTATGCAAAAAGTGTTTTTAACATTAGAAGCAAAGTTGGAGCTAGAAGCTAGACTAAAATTTTTGAGAGTAGATGGTCGCAATGACATGGCCAATAAAATTAGGCAGGCGAGAGAGTATGGTGATATTTCGGAAAATGCAGAGTACGATATAGCAAAAGAAGAACAGGCGAAGATGGAAGCAGAGATTGTTGACATAGAGCAAAAATTGGCAAATTGTGAAATCATAAAAGAAAATGCAAAGTCAGAAACGGTCACTTTGGGTAGTACTGTTAGAATTTTGGATTTAGCTCAAAAAGTAGAAGAAACATATAAAATTGTAGGTTCACATGAGTCAAATCCAATGGAATTCAAAATAAGCAACGAAAGCCCAATAGGCAAAGCTTTAATAGGTTGTAAAAAAGGTGACACGATAACAGTGGATACTACCTTGAATGGGGGCGGAAAATCAGAGTTTAAGATAGTTAAGTTGGGGTAATACCAGTTTGATTAACTGTCATATTAAACTAAAACACAATTTAGTGAATTATGAATAACAATATTGACACAACAACAGAAAAATTAGAAGACAATGAATTGCATGCAATAAGGCGGGAAAAGTTGCAAGCGTTGAAGCTAAGTGGCAACGATCCATACTATCAAACCAAGTTTGTGAGAAATTCAGATAGTAAAGAATTGAAAGAAAAGTTTGATTTTTTAAATGGTAAAACTGTGAGAATTGCTGGTAGGGTGATGTCAAAACGCATAATGGGCAAGGCTGCGTTCAGTCACATTTTAGACGATTTTGGTCAAGTTCAGTTATACTTTAAATCTGATATATTAGGTGAAAGTTACGAAGCGTATAAAAAACTTGACATAGGTGATATTATCGGTGCTAGTGGTAGAGTTTTTTTGACTCAAAAAGGAGAGATAAGTGTCGAGATTGCAGAGTTTGTGTTGCTTGCAAAGTCACTATTGCCCTTGCCAGAAAAATGGCATGGTTTGACGGACAATGACCTAAGGTATAGACAAAGGTATGTTGATTTAATTGCCAATCCTGAAGTCAAACAGTCTTTTGTAGTGCGGAGTAAAATTATAAAAGCTGTTCGCAATTGTCTTGACAAGAGAGGGTTTGTCGAAGTGGAAACTCCGATTTTAAGTACAATAGCAGGAGGAGCGGCCGCGCGCCCTTTTACCACTCATCACAATACGCTTGACCTATCAATGTATTTAAGGGTAGCCCCAGAGTTGTATCTAAAACGCTTAATTATTGGTGGTTTTGACAAAGTGTATGAGATTGGCAAGATGTTTAGAAACGAGGGTATGAGTACAAGACACAACCCTGAGTTTACGATGATGGAAGCATACAGTGCATATGATGATTTGTATGACATGATGACATTGACAGAGAAAATTTTTGGTGCTATTAGAAAAGAGCTTAAAGTAAAAAGTATCATTAATTATCAGGAACATCAGATAAATTTAAAGTCTCACTTTTTGCGTATGAGTATGTCATCAGCTGTCAAAAAATACTCTGATATTGATTTTTTGCAGTGTTCAGATGTGTCCAGTATTCTGCTAGAATTGCAAAACAAAGGATTAATGTTGGATAAAAATACATCATGGGGCAATGCTCTGTATGCTGCCTTTGAGCATTTTGTGGAACATAATTTGATTCAACCTACTTTTATTACAGATTACCCAATAGAGATAAGTCCGCTAGCAAAAAAGAAATTGGGTGATGACAGATTGACCGAGAGATTTGAGCTATTTGTAGCTGGACGAGAAATGGGAAATGCTTATACAGAACTTAATGATCCAATTGATCAAGCAGAACGCTTTAAAACACAAGAAGAAATGAGACAGAGAGGGGACGAAGAGGCACAGCCGTATGATTTGGACTTTTTGACAGCTTTGGAGTACGGTATGCCACCTACGGGGGGTCTTGGTATTGGAATAGATAGGCTAGTTATGTTGTTTACCAACAGCAACTCAATAAGAGATGTACTTTTGTTCCCTACAATGAAACCTATAAAAAACAATGTAGAGTCTCTTTTGAGGAATTAAAATGGGGGAATTTTTTTTTGATGATACAATAAATCCATCATTTGTTGAGAGTAATTCCTACTTGAAAAAAGGTAAGCTTATAACATTTGAAGGAGTAGATGGTGCAGGTAAATCTACACAGATACAGCTTTTATCTCAATATTTAGATAAAAACAACATTCCCAATCTTTGCACAAGAGAGCCTGGTTCGACAAGTTTGGGGACTGCTATACGCAAGTTGGTATTGTCCAACGACACAGTTGAATTGAGTTTTATGTCAGAGCTTATGATGTATGCTGCTGATAGAGCACAGCATTGCAAACAAGTTATCATTCCAAGCTTAAAAAAAGGTCTTATAGTTTTATGTGATAGATTTGTCGATAGTAGTGTAGCGTATCAAGGATATGGCAGAGGGATTGAAATAAGCACAATAGATAAGCTTAACGAATTTGCTACATTGGGTTGTGCTGTTTATAAAACTATTTTTTTAGACATTTCACCCAAGCTTGCCTTTGCGCGCAAAGGTGGACAAGTGCATGATAGATTGGAAACTTCTGGCTTGGATTTTTTTAATAAAGTATACGATGGTTATCTGTCTTTGTGTAATAAATATCCCAATAGAATAACAAAAGTAGATGCAAGTTTGAGTGAAGCAAAGCTGCATCAATTAATTTTAAAAGTGTTGAATTTTAGTATAAATCAACCAATAAAGCCCCAAGTCTAGCATTGTATGAATCATTTAGAGTTAATATCAAAATCAAGTGCCTTTGCCAATTTAGATCTATCTCATGCGTATTTGTTTATTAGTGATGACAGTATTGCTGTGAGTGGCTTGATGAAACTCACTTGTTGTAAATTGTTGTGTAGACAGATGAATGCTCCGTGTTTGGTTTGTGATGTTTGTAAAATGACTTTAGACAGAAAACACTGTGATGTATTAGAGTTTGACAAAGATAAAATTGTTGTAAGAGATATAGAAGAACTTTTGGATTCAGCAATGGTTACACCGTTTGGTAATCGCAAAATCTACTGTTTAAATAATTTTGATACAGCGACTACACAAGCACAGAACAAACTGTTGAAAATTATAGAAGAACCCCCTGCAAGCCTTGTATTTGTTTTGGGAGCAAGCACACACGCACTTGTATTGCCCACTATTAAATCTCGTTGCACAGTGGTAATGGTCCAGCCCTATAATTTAGAAGAATTAAAAAAAAGTTTTTTAAACTACTATTCAAACGACCATAAATTGGAACTTGCATTGAATGTCAGTTGTGGTAAAATTAGCAGTGTAGAACAGTTTTTGGACTCTGAACAAAATCAAGTCAACTTTGATTTAGCCATAGACACTTTAAAGTTTTTAAAGTGCAGTGCGGATATACCTCGCACAGCTAAGTTTTTATTGGATAACAAGGAAAGTTTGTTGACGATAGTAAAGTATATGAGTTTAATATTACGAGATGTAATTGTATTGAAATGTTCTAATCCTAAATTATTCATGTCAAAAGTGTATAATAAGGACATAATAGATATATCAGAAAGTTTTACTGTTTGTGCTTGCTTGAATATTCTAAAAAAAATTTCAATAATCTTGCAACGCATTGTGACATATGGCAATACAACCAGTATTGTGGACAACTTAATGTTTTTAATTTTGGAGCAAAAATATAATTGTAGAGCGGAAATTCAAACTTAATGCAATTTGTTTAAGTCCAATTGAATAAGTTTTAGTAAGCAAAATTTGGAGATGTTCTTTGAGTACAGTAGATATAAAGTTAAAAAATTCTAGCAAATTGTACAGTTTTAATTCTAATAACTTAGAATTAGAAAAAGACATGACAGTAGTTGTGTGCACTGCAAAAGGATTGGAGTGTGGCACTGTGGAAAGTGTAAGCAAACATTTGCAAGAAAAAAAATGTGATATCCCATTAAAGTCGATAGTCAGGGTTGCCACACAAAAAGACATTGAAGACGACATTCAAAATCAGAAAGCTGCGCAAGAAAATAAAGTTGTCGCTATGGATATTATACAAAAATCCGGACTTAAAATGAATGTTTTAGAAGCTGAATATACACTAGATAGAGAAAAATTATTGTTTTATTTTACCGCACAGAATAGAATAGATTTTAGGGAACTTGTTAAAAATTTAGCCAAGCAATTTAAAACGTATATAGAATTAAAACAGGTAAAAGAGCAACAGGAAAAGCAAGTAAAAGAACAACAAGATATAAAAAATATGAACATAATAGGGACTTGCGGGCGGCAGTGTTGTTGTTCCTTTGGAGTTACCACACATAGTACTGTAAAGATGGTTAAAAACCAGAATTTATCACTAAATCCAAATCAGACTCTGGGCATGTGTGGTAAAATAAAATGTTGTATGTCATTTGAGAATGAACACTATGCTGATGTAAATAAACGCTGTCCAAAAGTAGGCAGTGGTTGTTGTGACTGCAATGGGCGTTGCGGAACAGTTGCACAAATAAATTATCTAAAAGAAACTGTAAAAGTCAAATTTACAAATAATGAAGATGAAGTCGAAGTTGTAGATTATCCTATAGGGCAGATTAAAAAGCAATAGTTGAAATTGTAATATAAAAATATGATACCAAAAAAAATACATTATATTTGGATAGGTGACGCAAACTTGTCCCCTAAAATGGAACAGTGTTTGATGACTTGGGAAAAATTTTGTCCAGGCTATGAGATTTTTTGTTGGAATCAAGATAATTATGATTTGACATCCAATCCTCTGATTTTAAATGCAATAGATGCAAAAAATTGGGCTTTGGCAGCAGATGTAATGCGCGCAGATGTTTTGTATAAGTACGGCGGTATATATTTAGACACTGACGTAGAGTTATTGCGCCCACTAGATGAATTGTTACAAAATAAATTTTTTGTAGGCTATGAGAGCAAGCGTTGGGTGAACAATGCGATTATTGGCAGTATACCGTACTGTGACATTTTAAAATTGGTGCTGGAAGTTTACAATTTTGACAGTGAGATTGACAAAGATTCCAATCTTTTAGCTGTACATACATATTCTGGTGTACTGAAATTTCTTTATGGCATTGTGCCAAATGGCAAGTCTATTGTGCTTGATGATGGCGTTGCTTTGTATTCTGTGGATTATTTCTATCCTTCAAATTGGTTGACGGGTAAACTTAGATTGACAGAAAATTCATTTGCAATTCACCACTGTGCAAATACTTGGTTAAATGCAAAGCAGCAGAATTTAATGAAGTTTTTTAGGGTAGCAAAAAAACTTTTAGGTGCAAAGTTATTTGGTTTTTGCCAAAATATCTTTATCAAAAAGTTTCAGAGAGAAGTTGAAAATAGGTTAATATCAATAAAGGAGCAACAAAATGACAGATCTCCATATGCACACGAATTTGAGTGATGGGACGGACACAACACAAGAATTATTGGCAAAAGTTGAAAGTATTGGTTTAGATGTTTTTTCTATAACAGATCACGATGACATCGAATCAAATGAAATTGCACTGTCCACTATACAGCAAAGGAAATTTGACGCAAAGTTTGTCACAGGGTGTGAAATTTCTACTATTTACAATAACTTTGACATACATTTATTATTTTACAACTTTGACATCAAAGATGATTGTATATCGCAATTGTTAAAAAAAATGAAAACTTTGAGAACACAGAGGAATTTTGCAATGTTTGAACATCTGAAAAGTGTTCATAACATTGTTTTTGATGAAGATGTAAAGTCCAAGTTGCTACAAAGAAAGATACTAGGGAAAGTACACTTTGCCAACGCTATATTAAAACAAGATGCAAGTCTAATTTGGCAACAGATTTTTGATAATTTTTTAAATGATATGGATGATACTGATTTTAGAATTCAAGCTTCCACAGTTTTTGAAATGCTGAAAGATGCAAAAGGGGTTGTATCGTTGGCTCATCCTATTGAAATTCAAGAGGACCATAATTTGAATTTTGAACAGTTGTTTAAACTGATAAAAAATTTAAAAGATTTGGGACTAGTAAGTTTAGAGGTATACCACAACAAGCATACGCAGCGACATATAATGCAGTATAGCAAGATAGCAGATGAACTTTCATTGAAAGTGTCAGCGGGCAGTGACTATCACGGCACAAACAAAAAAGTTGCTTTGGGTCAAGTGACTGCTGATGGGAGTGTCCCATCAAGTAAACAAATAACGATATTAAATTGCTTTTAGTTTGCTGTTGTAGATATAGAAAGACAAGTTTATTTAATAAAAAATGTAAATACAAAAGTATTTTAAGATATTAAAAATAGTGCAGAAAGTGGTTGACAGGTAGTAAGTATTATGGTATAATACTTACATAATATGACATTAGAGTTATATTATAGTTCGTTAAGGTAATAGCAATCAGTGATTTTAGGGGGATGAGATTATGAGGTTGCAGAGCGTCAATCAATCAATCAATCAATCAATCTAGCTATGATGCTAGGTATTTTGAGTGGAGCATGTGTATGCAAATGTATGGTAAATGTATTGTATGCGTTGCAAGATATTGGTGATGAGTTGGAGGTTGATGAAGGGGATTGTATACATATAAGGCAGGTGATGCCTATGGAGTAGTAAGGTTTGTAAGGGTGTAGAGTTTTTGAGTGTGTGATGGGGTTGGTCTAATGCAGGTTGATGATAGTCACACCAGTAGTTTTATAATGGATAAGGCTATGACAGAGAATTAAAGAAATCATGCTAGAACGCATGAAAGGAGAAAATTATTCTTATGGGGAATTTGATAATTAGGAGTTGGCAGAAGCTAGTGATAATAGCACTAGTGCTTGTTATGCCAGTAAGTACACTTTTGTTAACAAATTTGCAGACAAAATATGGGAAACAATCAACTACACAAGACATTGTAAGTTATGAATATACAACACAACGAAGTTATGCGTACAATCAACTAAAATTGCAATTGCAACAAATTCAAATAGATGCACAGCTTTTGCAACACAATACAAAATCAGCACTAGCCCGTGAACAATCTGTAGTGTCGCAAAAGTATGATGATGCCTTTTTTGACGATATATATAGTATGTTAGATACCAATGTTGAACCGGGGCAATTGTTTAACAAAATGTTTACTAATTTAAGTAATTATGAAATTGAAGTGATAAATCAAAGCATGAATGTACTATATGATGAGTATGGGCAAAAAATTGATGTTATAAGACCACAGGCAAGAGGAACAGTACACCTAGGAGTAGGATATAATATAAAAGTTTCACAAGTAGCAGGTTTTGTAGCAGGTGCATTAGTTTCACTGATACCCAAGGTGGCATCTATTGTTGCTATGGCAACATCAGCTGCTGGTCCTATAATTGGAGCATTGTTTGCCGCTATTATAGGAGGTATAATTTATTTTGTTGTTGAAACTGGTATTAGAGAATTTTTGAATTCTGTTGGATGGGGAAGTTTTAATGCACGGTGGATAGAGCACACGCTATTTCATTTATCTGGATGGTTGGTGTTTTTTAATTGGAGTTATACAATAAACATTACTAGTATTTTGGATGCCATTTTAGGTTAGTGTGTGGACTTTATGTATGATAGAAACCTAAATAAGAATGGTAAGGATAGTGTCTATATAAAACGATGTATTTTTGTTGGTACAATGTTAAAGTTTACATTATTATTTGATAGTTTATATTGTATTGTTTTAGTGATAGTATATCTTGTATTAGATTTATCTTCCAGCTTGCCAAACAAAAACTATGTTGTTGCAATTGTATGTGTTGCATTTTTGATTGCTTTCATTGTGTGTATTATCGGTCAAATATTGATTGATAAAAATAAAGTAATCAAACTTTATAGATTAAGACAAATTTGCATATTGATAGTTTGGTTTCCAGTCACTGTCAGTTGGTTATATTTTTTGATGGCTGATCGGCTTTTAAGTGTAGGTTTTTGGGGTGCAGCGTTCGTAATAATAGTTCCCACTTTACTGGCAATTACTGTACACAAAGGCAGTCTTGGGGAGTGACCTTATTTATGGAGATACTATGCATACCGATTGTGAAGTACAAGTTTTAGTATTATTGTAGCGATGGTATTTAGTAGTATATATTTGATGACATATTTTAAAAAGGCTTACAAGTATTTTTAAAATGAAAGTCTAGTGTAAACATTTTTATACTAGACTTTTTTACTGCAATATTATCCAACTACATTAAACTGTTTTAGTATATTTTTTAGCTAACAGAAAGATAAAAGGTTTATCAAATAGCAAAACGAAGTAAGATTTAGCAGCAAAAATTTGACTAAAAGTACGAAATACAAAACTAATTTAAGATATTAAAACAGTACAAAAAGTGGTTGACAGATAGTAAGTATTTGTGATATAATACTTACATAATATTACATTAGAGTTATATTATGGCTTGTTAATTAATAGCAATCAGTGATTTTGGGGGAAATGAGATTATGAGGTTGCAGAGCGTCAATCAATCAATCAATTAATCAATCTAGCTATGATGCTAGGTATTTTGAGTGGAGTACATGTATGTAATTGTATAGTAGATGTATTGTATGGGTTGCAGAATGTTGGTGGTGAGTTTGAGGT
>JAITUJ010000060.1 GCA_031286385.1 Clostridiales bacterium
ACTATGGACACTTATGCTAAAATACTAAATCATGACGGAACTAGTGACATTTTAGACTATTTACGAAAACTCAAAGATTTCTTACAACTCTAAAACAACATAGTCAACTAGTAATGAACTAGTTGACTATGAAAAATACCACATTTTATACCACATTAATAATAAATATCACTTTTAAAAAACGACTATTGCATTTAAACTATTCAAATATCATACAAATTATTTAAATAATATACAAATTATTCAAAACTATACACTCAAAAAATTGCTAATTTTATTTTTGCAAAGATTAAATCAAATTATTGTAAAACAAAAAATTAATTTTCCATATTATTTTTTTGATAATTCTTTGCATACCTAGAAATAGTATCAGCCTTGCTTTTTATTTCTTTTTTTGCATGGTCTACCAAATCTTGTGCTGGTTGAAATGTGTCCACAAGATACGCTCCCATAGCCATACCCACTGCCAACCCTAATAATGTACTGTTTCTCATATTGCCTCCTATATCAGTATTAGTATGCACGCCTATAAATAATATTATACTCTATTTTTATATTTTATAACAATGCTTAAACTCCACCTTCATTTCATTTGACACATTTTCTTTTATTGATGCATTAAATACAGTCTTTATACTAAACGCATTAGTATAAAGACTGTACAGACAACTCTTTTTATTGAGCCTTTGCTTTATTTGCCCTGTAATCATCAATTGCAGCTTTTATACTTTCCTCTGCCATGACGCTACAATGTATCTTTTGGGCAGGTAAACCACCCAAGTGTTCTATTACCTGCTTGTTGGTGACTTTTAATGCTTCCTCAATCGTTTTGCCTTTAATCATATCCGTAGCAACACTAGAAGTAGCAATGGCTGCTGCACAGCCATAAGTCAAAAAAGACGCATCAACAATGACATCGTTCTCTATTTTTAGGTACATGTTCATTATGTCACCGCATTCAGCACCACCAACCACACCCAATGCAGTCGCATCTTCCATTTCGCCTACATTTCTAGGGTTTTTAAATTCATCAATAACTTTTGATGTATACATAAATTTTCTCCTTGCCAGCATACTTGCTGGTCTTTCATATATTATTTTCAGCACTGCAAACGGAGATTTGCAGTAACTGCCAAAAACCAACTTTAAACCATTCTTTTTGCACTAGCTCTATGCAAATCATTTTGTTGACTAGCATTGTATTGAGCATAGAGTGGAGACAAGTCACGCAATTTTTTGCAAACCTTATGCAAAGAATTTACAGTATAGTCAATCTCACTTTTTGTAGTGTGCTTGCCCAAACTAAATCTAATAGAGCCATGTGCTCTCTCATGACTAAATCCCATAGCTAACAATACATGACTAGGTTCCAAAGAACCACTGCTACAAGCGGACCCACTGCTACAAGCAATGCCAAACATATCCAATCCAAACAACAATCCTTCTCCTTCAATAAACTCAAAAGAAAAATTTGTGTTTTGAGGTAGACGATTTTCTCTGTGTCCATTTAGAATTACATGAGAAATTTTGCTCTCAACTTCTTTGACAAAATAATCTCTCAATTCTTGTATCTTTGCAGAATTCTTGCCCATTTCATTGACTGCTAGGAATAAGCTTTCGGCAAAACCTACAACTAGGGGAACATTGGTAGTGCCGCCTCTCATTGTTCTCTCCTGAAAACCGCCAGTAATCAGTCTATTTTCCAACTTTACACCGCCGCGGACATACAGAATACCCACACCCTTTGGACCATAAAACTTGTGACCAGACACTGACATCATGTCAACACCAAGTTCTTTTGGTTTTACATCAATAGAACCTACTGCTTGAACAGCATCCGTATGAAACAATGCCCCATGTGCTTTGGCAATTGATGCTAATTCCTTTATAGGCTGTATTGTCCCAACTTCATTGTTTGCAAGCATGACAGATACAAGTGCAGTCTTATCACTGATCATTTTCTTCAATTCATCTGGCGACACCTGCCCATACTCATCAACAGACAAGTATTTTACACTTATCCCTTGTTCTTGTAGTTGCTTAGCTGTTTTTAAGATAGCATCATGTTCTATCTTACTTGTTATAATCTCCGTCCGTCCTTTGTTGGACTTTCCCAAACCTTTTAGTGCCCAATTGTCGGCCTCTGTACCGCCACTTGTAAAATATATTTCATTTGGTTTAACATTAAATACATCAGCTACTTTGCGTCTTGCTTCATCTACTGCAATATTTGTAGCTTGACCAAAACTGTGCTGTGAATTTGCGTTACCAAACACTTCACCAAAATATGGGAGCATCTTTTTCAATACTCGTGGATCTACTGGTGTAGTAGCCGAGTGATCGAGATATACTCTTTTAATATTTTCCATAACATCTATATGAGGCAAACTCAATTTGCCAAAAATTTTAAAAATAAAAGGTATTACACCACAAAGCAAGCCTTGCTTTGATACACCTAAAAGTGTATTTGGTCATCGAACAAAACAATGAGCGTTTTACCTTTTGTCTGTCTTAAAATGCTACTTCAATGAGCATTTTTATCATTAGTAAAAACTATTCCAAATCTGACATTTTATACTGTCAAACAAATCTTAAATCTAAACTCGGATTGTGACAACTATATCTAAGATTGGCAACAGCCATTTGACATAAAACTGTCATTGAACTCTTGCTCATCGTCCCTTTTTACTATGTGCAAAAGCTCTATGTTATATTTTATCTTATTTTTTAGCATTTTGTCAAGCAAAAAAACGACACCTAAACTAAAAATAAAAAAAATAATTGTAAACAACACTGAATAAAGGACATTTAATAAACTACCTACCCATATGCCCAATCCAATAAACAGCAAAGGCAATACAAATAAGACAAATGGAGCAACCACAATTGTACGATCAGGTATATTTAAAACAGCGGTATCTCCAACTTCTGCTGTTTGTGAAGTTTTTATATCAATCTCCCCAAAATACTTTAAGCCACATTTACAACTGTGACAAAATTCACTGTTCGCAAACTTAACCCCAATACAATTATCAACAACCTTTACTATTTTTGCATTCTGTATCATAATCATTTATATGTTTTTGTCACTTTTTACAAAATCAATTTTAGCAATCTCACTATTAACAGACTTATTGCCACCACCAGCCAAAAAATTTGTCACGCGCACAAAGAAATACACTGTACCTTCTTTGAATGATTGAGAGTTAGGAGTGTCTGTAGGAGCGAACATACTTACTATTAAACTAGAATTCATAAAACCATCCAACAGGACAGCTTTATCAATGCTATCCGTAGTGTTTTTATACCACTGATATCTCAAATCGCCGCTATCTTCTGTCATGGCAACTACATTAATAATGGCACTTGAAACGACATATTCACCTTGTTCATTCAAAGTCAATTCAACTTCCTTTGACAAAGGCTGCTCTACAATAACAGGCATTTGTGCTTCTTTGGGACCTTCACCGCCGCCCAAATTTTTATTTGGGTTAAAGATGAGCAACACAAAACCCAGCACAAGTGCCATACCTGCAATCACAATTGCACTTACAAAAATAGCATTTTTAACATTTTGTTTCATAACATTTGAGCCTCATTCGCATACAAAAATTAATTATTGAAAAGCTTGTATTTTTTCTTTATAAATACTCCATTCTGTCTTGTAACTTTGCAAGCTACTAGCCCTTACATAGATAGCCAGTTCTGCATTGGCGTTTAAAAAAATATCGCCATCTATACTTGGAGGCACATCACTTGTAACGACAACTTTTTTTAAATTCAAGTTGCCTTCAAAAGTGTTGTCACCAATAGCCTTAATGTTGTCACCAATAAAAATTTCTATTAAATCTTGGTTATCAAAGAAACCAGGAATCGTTTTAGAAATCTGCACAACCTTTTTTTTATTGATAAATTTAGGTATGATTATCCATTCTTTTACAACGCTATTTGTACCAGCTATGCTCACTTCATCTTTATCTGTAAGCAACGAAAAATTTGAAGAACTTATAAATTTACCTTTGTCTATGACATAAATCAAATCATCAGCGTCTTTCTGGTCCATCACACTGGATATTGCATGCCTTGATATTGAGGGATTTACTCCATTGACAAAATTAAACTCCACTTGCAAATGCGTCAAAAATTGTTCTAATTTTAGTGCATTTTGTTCATTTTGTTGTATGTTTGCAAGAATAATACTGTGTCTATTAAAATCTTGAAGTGTGTATACGACTGTTTTAACATATTCGTCACCATCTTGCGGGGCTTCTAAACTTTGCAAAATAAAACTTTCATCTAATAAATATAATAGTCCATCTGTCTGTTTTCGCAATATTTCTATGATAGAATCGTTTTCAAAACTTAGAATTAAACTTTGGTCACTATCACTGTTTACCAAAACATTGATTTCCACCAAATCTTTTTTCTTCGGGGGCGCTGCAATACAGGACACAAAAGTGGCTACTAACACAATTAGGCACAAAAAAACTGCACTTTTTTTAAAAATTTTAGACATAAGAAACACCTCTTAAAATATGGCTTTTATATATATTAATTATAATTTGTTAATAATTAGTATATATTATACGCTGTAACCGCCCTACTTTTTTTTACATAGCAACTCAATGACCGAATTGATATTGTCCAATTCAACTTCACTTTCTTTTTTAGTGCTCATATCCCGTAAAATTGCACTGCCTTTGGCAATTTCATCAGCACCTATGACTAGTGCGTACTTTGTACGCTGCCTATCTGCGCGCTTAAACTGTGATTTCAAACTTTTACAAGTATAGTCAATGTCCACAATTACTCCGTCCATTCTCAATTTGCAAGCCAATTGCATGGCAAAATCCAATTGTTTAACATCAACATAAATTACACTCAAATCAGGCTTACTGTCAAAACCAAAGCCAACTTTTTGTTCTGTCATGAGCGCAATGAGTCTTTCCAGTCCC
>JAITUJ010000071.1 GCA_031286385.1 Clostridiales bacterium
TCATTAAAAGCTATATTTTTTGCTTGTGTTACCATTGTAAGCGCGATAAGTTTTGCCGTATTGCTGTTTAATCAGCCGGAATTTGTTGTATGGATGTTGCCGGTTGCTGCAATTACAGCTCTAATTTTTGGAGTTGTGGCTTCATTTGCTCCCAGTACAGTGCACATCACTGGCACAGTGTACTGTGTACTGCAAGGTGCTGTGGTGGGTGTTGTTTCAGCATTCGTGGAAGTTAACTATCAAGGCGTAGTACTCTCTGCTCTATTGTCCACACTAGGCGTATTTATGGTGATGATGTTGCTGTATTCTACTGGTGTAATCAAAGTTGGACAGAAGTTTAGAAGTTTTATGTTGACTGCGTTGATTTCTATCGTTTTACTTTCGTTGGTACTGGGTCTTGTATCTATGTTTAATCAAGGCTTGCGTGAACAACTTTGGGGCAATGGGCCACTAGCATTGGGTATATCTGTCTTAATGATTTTGCTTGCTAGCCTGTTTATACTGGTTGATTTATCTAGAATTGACGAGATAGTCAAATCTGGATTGGACAGCAAGTACGAGTGGATTGCCTCTTTTGGTCTAATAGTGACTTTAATTTGGCTGTACATTGAAATGCTTAGATTTTTTATGATACTGTCTAGCAGAAGGAATTAATACAGCCTACAATGGTTGATATTGAAATCAAAATTATTACTGTTGTTAAAGGTCTTACAGCTTATGTAAGACCTTTTTTGTTATTCAATCAGACAATTGTAAATAAATGATGTCGTAAATATACATAAAATTTAAGTTGAGATAATGAAATAACTTATTTTGTTATTAATTTATATCTTGATTTTTGTTTAAAAAAGTAGTAGTATATAGTTTCATTGTTGTATTTGTTTATCATGTAAGGATTTATATATGCATAAAAATTTTAAATTTAGAAATTTTATTTTGTTTGCTTTTTCATTTACATTTCTATGTCTGTGTTTATTTTCTTTGATTAGCTGTGCTTGGGTTTTGGATAACATAAAATTTGATGGCAGTGGAATAGATTTTTATGGTGAATATACGTTGACCTTGCCGTACGAATGGCAGGCAATAAAGGGCAGTGCAGATGAATATTTGCCCTCCCTGTCATTAGAACAGCAACAGCAAAAGCTCAAAGAAGCTGGGTATAGTGCAGAGATTTTTAGCAATTACTATGGCGATATGTTGTTTATAGTGGTTCACAAAAACGATAAAGCATACTATTTTGAAATACTTGCACTGGTATCCGAACTTGGTCAAATACATTACAAATTGTCCAATCTTGTTTTGCCGCTAGATTCTGTCATAGATGGTGAAATGGTCATATATGAGATATTTTTTCCAAATCAGTTTATCAAAGAAATAGAATGGGACGACGCAAATAAAGAGTACAGTTTTGTTATAGATGTATTATGGAATGAATTTGCAAGTTTTTATATGAGTACCAAACAAAATTATCCTACTGTGGACAGCCTTGCTCAAAAAGTGCAGTTTGATAATGCTTTTTGGATTCAGTTACCTAGCGACAAAGGTATCATTTTTGATACAAACTCTAAGTTAGTTGTTACATTGAATTATGATGTGGTAGATGAGCATAGCAGTAAAATAAATATAAAAACTATCCTGCAAACGTAGCCTGTCGTACCAAAATCCCTATTATCTGTTAGATTAAATGTTATACTTTAAGGATATGAATAGTTGATTTTTCACATTAGATATAGTATAATATAAATGTGCCGAAGATTGATAAATTAAAAACGGTGAAACCATTTTTGAAGTGGGCTGGCGGGAAAGGTCAATTGCTCCATAAATTATCTAAATTTTATCCTATGCAATTGTATTGTGGAGAGGTAGAAATGTATGTAGAACCATTTGTGGGAGGTGGGGCGGTTTTTTTTGATGTCATGCAAAAGTTTGAGATAAAGCAAGCAGTGATTATTGATATCAACAAAGAGTTGATTAATTGCTATCGTTGCATCAAAGTCAATGTAAAAAATTTGATAGAAGAGCTCAACATGTTGCAATCTACATATAGTAAACTTGACGAAATTAAACAAAGTGAGTTGTTTTATCGTGTTCGGAACAGGTATAACCTAGCAACTATTGAGAATGAAATGGACTATAAAAAAGCAGCAGATTTTATATTCTTAAATAGAACATGCTTTAACGGGCTTTATAGAGTAAACAGTAAGGGCGCATTTAATGTTCCCTTTGGCAAGTACAAAAACCCTAAAATTTGTGATGAAGAAAATCTAATGCAGATTCATAAACTATTACAAAGAGTGCGTATCCTAGATGGGGATTACAAGCAATGTAATGCATATGTAAGTGATAAAGCATTTGTGTATTTTGATCCACCATATAGACCAATAACAATGACACAATCATTTGTTGGGTATTCTAAACATGGTTTTAGCGACAATGACCAAATAGAACTTGCTCAATTTAGTGAACAGCTGACAAAAAAAGGTTGTCAAGTTTTGTTAAGTAACTCTGATCCAAAAAACACTGACGAATACGACAATTTTTTTGATGAGCTGTACAAAAGGTTTAATGTCAGTCGAGTCAACGCCAAGAGAATGATAAACTGTCATGCTGATAAAAGAGGAGGCGTGACAGAAATAGTAGTATCTAATTATGAGTGGGGTGGTGTGATATGAGAAATTTTGAAAAATGGATTGGGCAATTTAGAGACCATATTTCTGATTTTGGATATTTTGTTGACTTTGAAAAAGTATACAAGAATATAGAAAAGGTGAAAGTAGAACTCAATATTCTCAATTCATTGATAGGGTCAAAAAGTATTGAGAATGATTTTTTATTGTTGCTGAAAAAGTATCCAGAGATTTCAAAATGTGTACCATTGTTGCTTGCTGTTCGTGGATACGAAATAAAAGTTATGTGTGATGGAGAAAATCATCAATTTGATTTTAGGTATTGCAGTGATGTAAATAAATGTTCTTACTTTATGAGAGAAACAGGATTGTTTAATTTGATAGCAAATAGGCTTATTGGAGATTTAGTAGATTATGTAACGGGTGTAGAAGTAGGGTTAGATACTAATGCTAGAAAAAATCGGGGCGGTAAATCAATGGAAAAGGTAGTAGAGGAACATATTAAAAGAGCAGGATTTTTGGATTACCATACTCAGATGCCCATTTCTAAGGTTGAGACAGAATACAAGTTAGATCTTTCGGCGTTGTCAAACAAGGGCAAGTCTGTTAAGAAATTCGATTTTGTTATTAAAACAGAAAACTGTGTCTATGCTGTTGAAACCAATTTTTATGCAAGTGGTGGTTCAAAATTAAATGAAACTGCAAGAAGTTATAAAATGATAACACTACAAGCAAAAGACATTGATGGATTTTGTTTTGTTTGGATAACAGACGGTAATGGATGGAAAACTGCTAAAAATAACCTAGAAGAAACATTTGATGTTCTGGATAAAATGTATAATTTAATTGAGTTGGAGGACGGGATATTATCTCGTGTGATTTTGTGATGGTATAGATAAATTTTAGTCGTAGCAGTATAGACAAAATAGGTGAAAATTAGTAAGCGCAATAAGGTCATGTTTGCAAGAATACGACTTTTAAATTTATTGTGAGTATATTGTGTTGGAAGAACAATATATAGACAGTGTAAAATCTATGCTTTAAATTATCATAACTTGTACATTATTGTAATATAATGTACAAGTTATTTTTTTGGAGGACAAGCATATGTTGAGAGTTAAGAGATTTTTGTTGCCTTTTTTGATTGTAGGTGTTTTTGTTGCAGGTTGGATATTAAACGGTTGCGTTGACTATAAAAATGAGGACAAGATAGTAGAGTATACAATATCTGCACAATTAAACCAAGATTATACAATAAATGCAAAACAGCAAGTATTGTACACAAACAATAGCCAAAATTTTTTGAACTATGTAAAGTTTAATCTCTACCCGAACGCTTTTAAAAAAGATGCAAAGCACAGTCCAATAAATGAAGTAGACAAAGACAATGCGTTTGTCAATGGCCCAAGCTATGGAGAGATAACAATAAGTAATCTCAAAGTCGGTGAAACCAGTTTGCCAGTAATTTTAGAAGGTCAAGATGACAATGTATTGAGCGTACCCGTAGCGTTGGAGCCTACTGAACAAGTGATGATAAGTTTTGACTTTTTTTTGGTATTGCCCAATATTCGTTTTAGATATGGTTATACAGACAAGTCTATCAATTTGGGTCAGTGGTATCCAATGGTAGCAGTGCTACAAAATGGTCATTTTGTCACCGAACCTTATTTTAGTTTGGGAGACCCTTTTTTGTTAGAAGTCGCAAACTATGACATTAAATTGACAACCCCTCCCGATTATGTATTAGCAAGTTCAACAAGTTTTGAACGCAAGTTGATATATCAGCAAAATGAAGCTGTTTTACAGTTTGCGATGAAAGGTTTGCGGTTGCGTGAATTTGCTATTTGTTTGAGCAATCAATTTAAGGTAGCCAGTAAACAAGTTGATGGAGTCAATTTGTTGTATTACTACTACCAAGACGAAGATTTTCAAAAGTCCCTAGAAACTGCGACACTTGCCCTGTTGACATTCAATGAGTTGTATGGGTTGTATCCATACAATCAACTTAGCGTAGTTCAGACTACATTAATAAATGGTGGCATGGAATACGCAGGTCTTGTCATGATTGCAGATAATTTGGACAGAAGTGCGCATTTAGAAGTCATTGTTCATGAAATTGCACATCAGTGGTGGTATGCTGTGGTAGGTAATGACCAGATAAATCATGCCTGGTTAGATGAAGGTTTGGCAGAATATAGTACAACAATTTTTTTTGAAAAACACACTCAATTTGGTATATCTAGAAAAGACAGAGTAGCAAAAGCGATAACTACCGTATGCGTATTTGCCGATTCAAACGGTTATGGATTTGGCGGAAAGACAATAATTTTGGATAAACCACTCAATCAGTTTGCAAATGGCAGTGAGTATGTAGCATTAGTTTATGCAATGGGACAAACAATGTTTGATAGTTTGCGTACATTTGTAGGGGAAAAAGTTTTTTTTGACGCTTTGCGTGTATTTTACAAAGATAACATGTTTGATTTAGTTACACCAGATTACTTGATAGGTGCGTTTGAATACAGCGCAAATAGAGATTTACAAACTTTTTTTGACGGTTGGCTTTATGGTAATAATTATCTATTCGTGACAAATTGAAGAGGAAATTTCATCTGTAACGATTAAAATGATTTTTTTAATCTTCCAAAATATTTATGAAAACAATTATAATAAAAAAAAACTTAATAGTAGTTTGTACTATCTTTATATTGATAGTTGCAAGTTTTGTAGGAGCAGCAAGCTTATATAAATATGTCAGCACTGTACCGCAAAATGGGTTTACCATAGTCATTGATGCTGGACATGGCGGGAGAGATGGAGGTGTTGTGGGAACAATTACGGGTACAACAGAGGCACAAATAAACTTAGCCATTGCAAAACAATTAGAAAAGATTTTGCATGAGCGAGGTTACAAAGTAGTCATGACACGCAAAAATAGCAACGGATTGTACAGCCCTACAAGTGACAATAAAAAACTAGCTGATCTAAAAGCTAGGATAAAAATTATAGAAAATGCAAAGCCTGATCTCGTCATTAGTATACACCAAAATGCCTTTCCTAGAAGTCATGAGAGAGGAGCACAAGTATTCTACAGCTTGAGCGGCAAGCAAGATATAGCAAGAACTGTACAAAATCACCTAAATACACAGTTACCACTGTGTGATAGAGTGGCAAAGGCTGGAGACTACTATATCATCAATCGCACTCATTACTCGTCAATTTTAGTAGAGTGTGGTTTTTTGACCACGCCAGAAGAAGAGAAGTTATTGGTGACATCACAATATCAGCAAAAAGTGGCATTTGCAATTTTTGGAGGAGTAGATAGTGTTTTGAATATTCAAAACGCTTAAAGCTTTTATAACAAAACAAAGCTGAAAAAACAGCTTTGTTTTGTTATATAGTTAGTTGTTTTTAGTCATTTTTTTTAGACCAATGTTTCTAGGCTTGTTGGGATCAAAAGTAAAGTTACATATGCTAGCCACAAGACTGTAAATGCCAAAAGTTAGTGTGCCCCAAATAAAGTAAGAAAAAGTTCTACTTTTATAACCATTTGGTGCTAAATCAGCTATGTTAACAACAAAGCTACCAATGAATCCCAAAAAGAATGTCAAAAGAAACCTTGCCACTGCGTTGTTATCTAATTCTTTCATAATTCTACCTCCTTCTATATTAGATTATATTACACTTTGGGTTGTTGTGTCAAGGTTTTTTTGTCAGAAAATGCATAATTTTTTACTTTTATTACAGAATTTGTCCTGTTTATATAAAAAATTTTTATCAAATTTAAGTTTTACATAGCAAACAACTATTTTGAATTTTTATAAAAATGGGTATTGACAATACATTGCATGTGTGTTATAATTGTTGTATATTTGTTTGGACAAGTATACATTGGTGTGAAATATATTTTGGTGCGACCAAAATTGAGGTAAAAATTGTGGAAAAAATAGCTGTAATAGATTTGGGTAGCAACAGTGCCAAAGTAGTCTTAGCCTATGTTTTGGAATCAGGACATTTTGTAGTTTTTGATCATATTGTAGAAAATGTTCAAATAGGGCGTGAAGTTAGCTCTGATGGATTTTTAAAGCAAAGTCGCGTGGCTTCTGCTGTAACTGCGTTAAAGATGTTCAAAAAAATGTGCGAAAGTCATCAAGTTGATAGAATTTATGCCGTGGCTACTAACGCAGTTAGACGAGCAAAAAATCAAAAAAGTTTTTTGGAAGAAGTAAGTTCGACATGTGGCTTTAAGTTGAGAGTAATATCAGAGCAAGAAGAAGCAAACTTTATTTATCAAGGTGTAGTAAACAGTTTTGATTTTGCGAAAGGACTTATCATTGACATAAGTGGATCGAGTATTCAATTGATAAGGTATAATCGAAAATGTATTATCAACAGAGAAAATATTCGCTTTGGCGCATCTACAATGTTGGAAAAATTTGCAGATAGCAAACTGTCGCCAGAACAAATAGCTGATGAAATAGAAAATTTAATTTTGGAAGAATTGCAGAGATTTGACTGGTTGAAAACTTTGGAAAGTGATGTTGTGTTTGTGGGAGTGGGTGGTCCTTTTAGAGCATTGGCAAAAATTTGTAGTAGATTGAAAAAATATCCTATGGATTACTCTCACAACTTTATTATTGATGTAAAAGAGTTTGATGCTGTATATTTAAAATCACTAAAACCTTTTGATGCCGACTCCCATACTCGTATAAAAGGTATGTCATTGAGAGCAGACACATTTAGGACTGCAATGGCTTGTTTTAAAGCAATTGTAGATTTTTGTAAGATAGAAAATTTTACGGTAAGTGAAAGTGGTTTGAGGGAGGGTATTATGTACAATCACGCCATGCCTTCTACTGTTGAAAAACCAGTTAGCGAAGTCTTGGGGTACAGCATATATTCTAAACTTTACTTTTTAAAAGAGAATATTTCCCATGTTGAGCAAGTTTACAGTCTGACTGTTCAATTGTGCAAGCAGTTGAGGGTGCTGCATAAGTTGCCTAGATTTTACAATAGAGTGTTGCGTATTGCTACACTAATGCATGATTGCGGTTCTAGCGTAAGACACATAGATAGCAGCAAACACGGATTTTACTTTATTCTCAACTGTGGCTTGCAAGGTGCAACACATAGAGAAATCTTGTTGGCTGCATTTGTAGTTTGGGCAAGCAAGCAAGAGGAGTTGACTGACCTAACATACTCTGAATGGAGTAGGTATAAAAGCATGCTCTTGCAAGAAGACGAGTTGGCAGTGTTGAAAATTGCTGTAATGCTTAGGATTGCTGATAGCTTAGATAGATCAATGACTAAAACCGTTTTAGGTATTAATTGTGACATACTAGGAGATAGCGTGATTATGAAGACAGTGCAATCAGGTGACTGTACACTGGAAATAAATGACGCTTTAAATAAATCAGATGTTACTTTTGAAAAAATATTTAAAAAGAAGCTAAAAATACTTTAATATTAAGGCAAAATTCAAAAAGGGGGATGTATGGCTACTTTGGAGCTTGCAATAGAGTTGGGGACATGTAATACTGCAATATATATGTTGGGACATGGTGTTGTCTTGTATGAACCTAGCATTGTTGCATTTTCGAACGATGTAAAACAAAAAAAAATTAAAGCTGTCGGTTTGCAAGCTATTCAAATGGTGGGTAAATCTCCTGTTGATACGGCAGTAGTTAACCCAATAAGTGAAGGATTAATCATAGACGAAGATGCATGTGTCAGAATGTTAAAAGTATTTTTAAAAAAACTAACGCCCAAAGAGTTGATATTTAATCCAAAATTTAAAGCAATTTTATGTGTGCCTATGGGATTGTCCAGCATTGAGCGTCGTTGCTTTGAGTCTGTCTGTTTAAAAGCGGGAATAAGTGAAATTAGTTTGATCGAAAGTGCACTAGCTTCGGCAATTGGTTTGGATTTGCCTGTGACAAATGCAAATTGCAATTTAGTTGTAAACTGTGGAGGTGGAAAGACAGACATAGCTGTGGTTTCTATGTGTAAAATTGTGGAAGGGTGCAGTCTTAATATTGGTGGCAATATGCTTGATTTGGCTATCATTGATTTTATTTTGGGTAAATATAATGTCAGAGTTGGCAAGCAAAGTGCTAAAAAAATCAAACATGACATAGTCAGTTTATATCAAAATGACAGTAGCCAAACGCAAATTTTGGGTGCAGACATAAAAGAGAGAACACCTGTTGAGGCTACTGTGAATGCAGAAGACTTATTGGATTGTATTATGCCTTATTTTGATAAAATTGTAGAAGGTATAAAAATTGTGCTTAGCAAGTGCAATCCCGAAGTTGTAGCAGATATAAAACTCGTAGGTTTAAATTTATGTGGAGGGCTAAGTCAGCTACCTGGCATTGATGAGATGCTAAAAAAAAATTTGGGTCTAAACATAAATCAGGTAGACAATCCAAGTTTTGTATCAATATCGGGAGCTGGTAAGTTGATAGCTGATAAAAAGCTACTGAAAGATATTATAGAATAAATACATCTTACACAAAAGTTTTTAAGTGGTAGTATTTCAGAAATAGCAAATTTGAATATTATAAAAGTAAGCGATTGCTATAACAAAAAGGCTAAATTGTCAAGCATTTTAAAGCAAATTTTTTTAAATTATTTGTTTTTATTATTTGTTTTTTATTTGCCAAAGTGCTTGTTATGAGTTATAATAAGTTGTAGATAATTAAAATTACTGTAGTGTGCGAAATTGCTTTTTTATTTTCCTACCTTTTGAAAAAGGGATTGTATGTACAAATTATATAATATCAAAGGCTCTAGTCTTTACGCCCAAATTTGGTGTATTTAAGATTGCTTTGCAGTTTAGCAAACCACAGAGGAAGATAGAAGTATAATGTCAGCTTGCCCACCTCGTTTATCGGGGAAAATAGTTAGCAGTCAACGGCATTACGGTTTATTTTTTGTGCCACATTCGTCCAGCGGTTAGGACGCTGGCCTCTCACGCCGGAAACAGGGGTTCAATTCCCCTATGTGGTACCACAACACCCCGTAAATAAGTCTTAGTAACAAAAGACCTATTTACGGGCTTTTTTTATACCCTTTACACAAGTTTTGCAAGGTTTAGAGCCAAATTATCCAAGTTTTTGATTAACGCAAAATCAAGTTGATTTTAATTTGTCTTAGTGAGTTTTGATAGAAAGGCTAGCACGAGTGTCTTACCACCAAATCCAAATTTTGATTTCTCACAAAACAGTCTAAAAACTTGATTTTTTTGGCTCAAAAAGTGCCAACAAACACGCACCTACGGGACTTGAATTCCCCTCACAAATTGTGTATTGAGAATGACCCGTAAAAAAGTCGCAGTGAATATATACAAGTTATGCAAAGTGCGGCTAGCTGATAGACTTTTTTGTCGTTTTATGATATAATATAGTTGTTGATTTTAGGAGCAAAAGATGTCAAATAATAAAAATGGGCAACAGAGAGCGGACTTGCACAAAACCATATGGAAGATGGCGGAAGATTGCAGGGGTAGCGTTGATGGTTGGGATTTTAAGCAGTATGTTTTAGGTATGCTTTTTTATAGGTTTATTAGTGAGAATCTCACAAAGCATTTGAACGACATAGAACGCAAGTCAAAAGATGGTGATGTTAATTTTGACTACTCAAAAATAAGTGATAAAGATGCTGAGCTTGGCAGAAGGGAAACCACAGAAGAAAAAGGTTTCTTTATTTTGCCTAGTCAACTTTTTTGCAATGTAGTAAAAAATGCTAGTAGTAATGAAGACCTAAATGAAAGTTTGCAAAAAGTTTTTGCTAGCATTGAGAGTAGTGCAAAAGGCTATGATAGTGAAGAAAGTATAAAAGGTTTGTTTGATGACCTTGATTTGTCTAGTAAAAAACTTGGAAGCTCAGTAAATAAACGCAATAAACTGCTAGCAAAACTTTTAACAAGCATTGATAATTTAGATTTAGAAAAAGACTATAACCAAAACAGCATTGATGCTTTTGGTGACGCATATGAGTTTTTGATGAATATGTATGCTGCCAATGCGGGCAAGTCTGGTGGACAATATTTTACACCACAAGAAGTAGGGGAGTTGCTTGCTAAACTTGTGTCGATGCATAAAACAGAAATAAACAAAGTTTACGACCCTTGTTGTGGCAGTGGCAGTTTGTTACTTAAATTTGCAAAGGTGCTAGGCAAAGACCATGTAAACAAATATTGTGGGCAAGAGAGCAATATAACAAGTTACAACTTGTGTCGCATCAATATGTTTTTACATGACATCAACTACAATAAATTTGCTATTGCACACGGTGACACTTTGCTAGACCCAAAACTAAGCGACCAAGAGCCTTTTGATGCTATTGTATCCAATCCTCCATATAGTCAGCAGTGGGATGGGGACAATAATCCAATACTAATCAACGACCCCCGTTTTGCCCCTGCTGGTGTGCTTGCACCAAAATCAAACAGTGACTTTGCTTTTACTATGCATATGCTAAGTTGGCTTAGTCCAAAAGGCACTGCAGCTATTGTTGAGTTTCCGGGTGTGCTTTATCGTAGTGGAGCAGAACAAAAGATACGCAAATATTTGACAGAAAACAACTATATTGATAGTGTCATAAAAATGCCTGCTGGGCTATTCTTTGGCACAGGCATAGAAACTTGCATTTTTGTGTTGAAGAAAAATAAGAAAGACAACAAAGTTTTGTTTGTTGATGCTAGTGAAGAAAGTATACCAAACACCAACCGAGGCAAAAACGACAAAAAGATAAAAATGCTCAGTCAAGATAATATAAGCAATATTTTAGAGTTTGTGAGACTTAGACAAGATAAAGAACATAAAACAAGACTTGTAGATTTTGAAGACATAAAAGCACAAGGTTTCAATTTGTCGGTGTCAACCTATGTTGCCAAAAAATCAACTGCCGAAGTTGTTGACATAAAGGTGCTAAACGCAGAGATAAAAGAGATAGTAAAAAGACAAAGTGTATTGAGATTGTCTATTGATGCCATTGTTGCAGACTTGGAGGGAGGTGACAATGAATAAGATAGAGCAACTGGTTATGCAACTTTGCCCTAGTGGTGTGTTATATAAAACCATTGGGGAGGTTTGCGACAAGGTGTTTGCAGGGGGAACGCCAAGCACAAGGCGTAGTGATTATTATGATGGGCAAATCCCTTGGCTTAGGTCTGGTGAAATAAACTTCAATATTATTAAATCAACAGAAAAGACAATATCTGAAAAAGGTTTACAAAATTCATCTGCAAGATGGATTAAGCCAAATAGTGTAATTATTGCTATGACAGGTGCAACAGTTGCTAGGTCAGCAGTTGTTGAGATTGCATTAACATCTAACCAATCATGCTGTGCAATGGAAGTAAATGAAGGTTTGCTGGATTATAAATTTTTATACTACTGGTTAGAGTTGAAATATGAAGAGATAAAAAACTCGGCACAAGGAGCTTTGCAAGGTATAAATATATCAAAAGTAAAATCGATTGTATTGCCCGTCCCACCACTCCCAATCCAACAAGAAATTGTCAAGGTACTTGACAATTTCACAGAGCTTACAGCAGAGCTTACAGCAGAGCTTACAGCAAGGAAAAAGCAGTTTGATTATTACAAAAACTATTTATTGAGTGGTGAACACGATGACAGGTTGTTGCTTGATAATGGTCAACCAACAGTGCAGTGGTTGAAGCTTGGTGAGATTGCAACGGATATGTATAGGGGAAGTGGAATAAAGCGAGATGAAGTAACAACAAGTGGCATACCATGTGTGCGATATGGTGAGATATATACCAGTTATGGAGTTTGGTTTGATAAGTGCATATCTTACACAATAGAAGATAATCAAGCAAGTACGAAATATTTTGAGTATGGCGATATACTGTTTGAAATTACTGGTGAAAGTATTGAAGAAATTGGCAAATCAACTGCCTATGTAGGACAAGAAAAATGCCTTGCAGGTGGTGATATTGTGGTAATGAAACATAAGCAAAATCCAAAATATATAGCATACGCATTGTCTACGCAAGACGCACAAGAGCAAAAGAGTAAGGGGAAAGTAAAAAGTAAAGTTGTGCATACAAGCATACCAGATTTGCAAAAAATCATTATCCCAATCCCATCAATTATCGAGCAAGACAAAATAGTGTCTATACTTGACAAGTTTTACGCACTTACAATCAACTTGCAACATGGCTTGCCAGCCGAAATTGATGCACGCAAAAAACAATACAATTATTATCTAAATAACTTGTTATCGTTTGATAAAACGCTTGACAGCAATTTTGATGGTGATACAATCTTAGACAGACAGACAGACAGACAGACCCGAATACTAGGCGAAATGCTTGAATATATTCAACCCACACCTTACATTGTATCAAGTACGGAGTATAGCAACGAGCATAGCATACCAGTATTGACAGCGGGACAATCATTTATATTAGGTTACACCAATGAAACAGACGGGATATACAAGGCAAGCAAAGAAAATCCAGTAATCATATTTGATGATTTTACAACAAGCTTTCATTGGGTAGATTTTGATTTTAAAGTCAAGTCATCTGCCTTAAAGATACTCACACCAAAAGACACAAAAAAGTATGATTTTAGGTATTTATATTATGCTATGTCTTGCATAGATTACAAGCCCGACACGCACGCAAGACAGTGGATACAGACATATAGCCAGTTTGAGATAAACTTGCCACCAATCTATATTCAACAACACATTGTAGAATTACTTGATAAATTTGATAACCTAACAAGCAATCTACAAAACGGTTTGCCCGCAGAAATAACCGCCCGCCAATCTCAATATGAATATTATAGAAACAAATTATTAATTTTTGATGAACTGGGGGGGGGGTAAACCTTGAAGCATTGTTGTGGTTTTTGGATATTGTTGACAAAGATAATGGCAGCGGGCGAACACTGTTCGCCCCTACGAAGGGACAACAACAAGACAATGACAATATGCAACCCGTAGGGGCGGACAGCGTCCGCCCGCAAAAATGGCAATACGCATTGCATGAAATTGGCGAGTTCTTTGGTGGAATGAGTGGCAAGTCAAAAAGTGATTTTAGCAACGGCAATGCAAAATATGTCACATACAAAAATATTTTTGACAACTACGCCATTGATATTGACAAAACTGAAAGTGTGAAAATAGGGCAAAATGAAAAGCAACGAACAGTGCAAAAAGGTGATATAATATTTACGGGTAGTAGTGAAACAAAAGATGAGTGTGGTATGTCTAGTGTGTTGTTGCAGGACACAAATGAGCCGTTGTATCTAAACAGTTTTTGCTTTGGGTTTAGATTGTTTGACAAAAACTTGTTGCTACCAAGCTTTGCAAAATATTTGTTTAGAAGTGATAAAGTGCGAAAACAAATTATGCAAACAGCAAGTGGAGTAACAAGGTTTAATGTATCTAAAGCAAAGATGGAAAATGTGAAAATTATTATACCACCCATAGCAACCCAACAATATATTGTCAGCATACTAGACAAGTTTGATGCATTAGTCAATGACATATCACAAGGCTTGCCAGCCGAGATAAAGGCAAGGCAACAACAGTATGAGTATTATCGCAATTTATTACTATCATTTAAGTAACTAATAAAAAGGACAAAAGCATATGAGTGAACGATATAACATAATAGCAGAGAGTGACAACAGCACAGTAGTTGCAAGTTATACGCCTAGTGAAAATTTAAGCACAAACTATCAAAATGAATTGCAACTTGAGGCGGAGTTTATAAAACTCTTAACAATGCAAGGTTATGAGCATCTTCATCTTAAAACAGAGCAAGACCTTAAAAACAATTTGCGTGTGCAACTGGCTAAGCTCAATAATTTTAAATTTAGTAACGATGAGTTTGAAAGGCTATATATTGATGTGTTTGCAAAACCAAGTGATGGTATAGTCGGCAAAACACGCAAAATCCAGGAAGAGCGAAAGTTTGAACTTTTGCTAGATAACGGGCAAAAAAAGAACATAATTATCATTGATGCAAATAATATTTTTAACAACAGTTTGCAAGTTTTCAATCAATATAGCGTAGAGAGTGGCAACTATAAAAATAGGTATGATGTCAGTGTTCTTGTCAATGGTTTGCCCCTTGTTCATATTGAGTTAAAGCGTCGTGGGGTTGCTCTTGAAAATTCTTTTAACCAAATTGATAGATACAAGCGAGATAGTTTTTGGGCAAGTGGTGGCTTGTTTGAATGGGTGCAAATTTTTGTTATAAGTAATGGTACTTACACAAAATATTTTAGCAACACGACAAGAGAAGAAACAATAAAAAGCGTAAACAAAAGTAACACATTTGAGTTTACAAGTTTTTGGGCAGATGCCAACAATCAAAACATTTATGACCTTATTGACTTTGCAAAGACATTTTTTGCAAAGCATAGTTTGCTCAATATATTGACCAAGTATTGCGTTTTTACGCAAGAGAATAGATTGCTTGTTATGCGAAGTTATCAAATTGTGGCAACAGAGCGAATACTCAATAAAATTGTTTGCGGACATAATGCAAAAAAATATGGCAGCATTAAAGCGGGTGGGTATATATGGCACACAACGGGCAGTGGCAAAACGCTAACAAGTTTTAAGACAGCACAACTTGCTAGCAAAATGCAATTTAACGATAGAGATAAAACAGAGTTAAGCAAAGTTTTATTTGTGGTGGATAGAAAAGACCTAGATTATCAAACTATGCGAGAATATGACCGATTTGCCACAGGGTGTGCCAATGGCAATACTAGCACCAAAATTTTGACAGAGCAGTTGTTAAGTCAAGACCCCACCAAAAAAATAATTGTCACCACAATACAAAAACTTAGCAATTTTATCAAGCAAAATGAAAAGCATGAGATTTTTGACAAAGAAGTTGTGCTTATTTTTGATGAGTGTCACCGCAGTCAGTTTGGTGATATGCATAAGGCAATCATAAAAAAATTTAAAAAATACTATATTTTTGGCTTTACCGGTACTCCAATTTTTGCACAAAATGCAGATAACAAATACCAAACAACAGAGCAGTTGTTTGGTGTGGTAAGACAAGAAGATAAAGAAAGAGGGATACAAAAACAATCAGCCTTGCACACTTACACAATTGTTGATGCTATCAATGACAAAAATGTGCTTAAATTTAAAGTAACCAATCTAAACATAATTAAAGCAAAAGAACAGATAAAAGATAAAAAAGTGTCAGCAATAGACATCAAAAAAGCCTTGCTAGCACCCGAGTATATAAAGCAAGTCACCAACTATATCATTGAGCATTATAGTCAATATACCAAGACTGACGAGAGCTATGTTTTTAGCGTAACACAAAATATAAAGGAGCTTGCAAAAAACCGTAATGCAATAGAAGTGAAACAAGTGCAAAATTTGCGAGGGTTTAATTCGCTTTTTGCAACAAGTAATATTGAAGCGGCAAAAACATATTATGAGAGTTTTAAACAAGTAACGCACAATCTAAAAATTGCTATCATTTATAGTTTTAGCGTTGATGATGAGCAAGATGGTTTGCAAGAAGAAAACAACGAAAGCACAGTTAGCTTAAATAAGCCAGACAGAGATTTTTTGGACTATGCAATAAAAGATTATAATCAATCGTTTAGCGTAAATTATTCAACAGACAGTGACAGTTTTCAAAATTATTATCGTGATATATCTCAAAGAATGAAAAACAAAGAGATAGATATTTTGATTGTCGCCAATATGTTCTTGACAGGGTTTGATGCAACAACGCTAAACACTCTTTGGGTAGATAAAAACTTGAAGTATCATGGATTGTTGCAAGCTTTTAGTAGAACGAACAGAATACTAAACAAAGTAAAAGACTTTGGCAACATTGTATGTTTTAGAGATTTGCAAGAAGAACTTGATGATGCTTTATTATTATTTGGCAACAAAGATAGCAAAAGTATAATAATATTAAAGCCGTATGATGACTATATCAATGGCTGGTTTGCTGATGAAAAAGATAATTTTGAAGGCTATAAAAACCTTGTAGATGGGTTAAAAAATACGCACGCTTTGAATCGTAGACTAGACAGTTATACAGATAGCGACAAGCGAGATTTTATAAAACTTTATGGAAAGATATTAAAAGTAAGAAATATTTTGACAACCTTTGACCAGTTTGACAACAACAATTTATTGACAGCAAGAGAATTACAAGATTATCAAAGTAGATATATAGAGTTGTATTTTGAGTTTAAAAAGCCAGTAGAGCAAAACAAAGAAAACATAAATGAAGACCTTGTTTTTGAGATAGAACTGATTAAACAAACAGAGATAAATATTGATTATATTGTAGAACTAATAAAGAAGTTTGCAGACAGTAAATGTCAAGACAAAGAAATACTGATAAACATAGAAAAAGCAATTGATAGTAGTATAGAATTAAGAAGTAAGAAAGATTTGATTTTTGCATTTGTTGGTACAATAAATACAACACAAAATAGCGAACAAGTATACACGGATTTTGAAACATTTATGAATAGCAAGCGAAAAGAAGAACTTGCTGAACTTATAAAGAATGAAAACTTGCAAGAGAAAGAAACATATGATTTTGTAAAAAAGGCTTTTAGAAATGGAGAGATTGAGCAAAGTGGCGATGAGATAAACAAGTTGTTTAAACCACAAACCAAAGTATCAAGATTTAACAAGGATACAGCGGGGCAGTCATACAGCCAAAAGCAAGAACTACTTAATAAAGTGATGTTATTTTTTGAAAGGTTTTTTAATATTAGTGGAAAGGATTTTGAATAAAATGATGAACATAGGAAAATTAGAGAAAGTGAGTGACTTGCGAGAATTATGGAAACATGAGGCAAGAGATTTTACAAAGTGGCTTTCACAAGAAGATAATCTTGCAATTTTGAGCAGTGAAGTAGGGTTAACTCTTATTGATCCAAAAACCGAGCAAGGTGTTGGCAGATATTTTTGTGATATTGTTTGTGTTGATGAAGTGACTAATAAGAAAATTATCATAGAAAACCAACTCTCTCAAACAGACCATGACCACTTAGGCAAAATTATTACCTATGCAAGTGGAACGGAAGCAAGTTGTATAATTTGGATAGTTGAAAGGGCAAGAGAAGAACATAAAAGTGCAATAGAGTGGCTTAATAATAAGACTAGCACGGGCGTGGATTTTTTCTTAATTGAACTTAAAGCATATAAAATAGGCAACAGTGATCCAGCTCCTAAATTTGAAATTGTAGAATCCCCAAACGAGTGGAGTAGAGAAATAAAGAAAATTACTGCAAGTGGAGAGCTTAACAAATCACAAACTCATAGACTTACATTTTGGGAAAATTTTAATACAGTTTTAAGTGTTAGAAAGGACGCTGGACTAAATACAAGTAAAGCAAGTACGGACCACTGGTATAACTTTGCTATTGGTAGTAGTCAATGTCATTTGAGTGCGGACTTAGTGAGCAAGAGTGGTTTTATAAGAATCAATCTTTGGATAAGCAATAACAAAGATTTGTATGATTTTGTTTTTCAAAGCAAATGTGAGATTGAGAATAAACTTCAAGGAATTGAGTTATATTGGGACAGAAAAGAAGGACAGAAGGCAAGCAGTGTTTCGACTAAAATTGATGGATTTAGTTTTGAAAATCAATCTAATCACAATGCGTTGTGTAACAAAATTATAGATATGATAGTAAAGTTTAGAGCAGTATTTCAGCCAATTGTAAAAAGTTATAAATAATGGTTGGTAATTAGTTTATCTTTCCAACTCCATAATATCAAACAAATCGCAATCAAGAGCTTGACAGATTCTAAGTAAGACATCGGTATTGATGTTGTCGCCCTTGCTTAGTTTTGCCATAGTGGCGGGGCTTAGGTTGGTGGCACGACGCAAGTCGGCTTTTAGCATATTTTTGTCTATGAGTAGTTTCCATAATTTTTTATAAGATATTTTCATTGTGTCCTCCAATTTAGGTTGTGTAAGTTTAGTTTAATCAACAAATAGTTCGGGTGCGTTGTAGAGTAAATCTGCAACTTCTTTTCTAACAGATTCTTTTTCGCATTTGGCAATTATCCGTTTTAATTTTGCTGTGTTGCCTACAATATAAACATAGGCACTGCGGTTGGCACGGATATAGAGTGCGGTTTCACGGGAGAATCCGTGTCGTTGTAGCATAATTGATAACGGATTTGAAGTTCCGTATTCTACGAATTCATACCAGTCGTTTGGCATATCTCCAATTATTCCATTTTTCTTTTTATAGCATTCACTAAATTTAAAAAAGTAGTTTGAGAAGCTAAAAAGAATAACGCTTTCAATAGCGGATAGCGTTTCACCAATAACTAAGTTGCGATGAAATGGTGAGTCATCATACGGAGTAGGAAAGCCATCAACAACAACTTTTTTGGGGTCATCAGTAAACTTTCTATTATTGGCGTGTTCTAATGCAGAAGTCATAATAAGGCTTAAACCCGATCCACTTATCCATTGTTTTAGCATTGTTGCATACCAACGCAAGCGATTTTTGTTGCCGATGTCGTCTTGTTTTTCATATTTATCCCATTTAAATACATAGTGGAGCTTTTCTAAAAAGGTAAGAATATCTTCATGTTTTGCATTGCCATCGGCATCTAATTCTGGATAACACAAGCCTTGTGAAATTGCAGAATAAAGCCTATTGGTTTGGTCAACTGATGCATTGATATCATCATCGGGTTTTGCTTCGCTTTTTTCAAAAGCAGTTTTTATTCTTGCTAAAATGTCAAATGTGAGAAATGGAGCAAAAGCACCATAAACTGCACTACCCGTTCTATCTTTCATAATATCACGCAAAAGTATTAGAGTAAATTTGCGGATTAGTGTATATTCTTTTTCTGTAAATTTATCTTTGGGGATTTCTACATTTCCATCGGCTAAACAATTTACAATGAGTTTTTTATGTTTGTCGTTTAGTTCAGAAAGGAGATAAAGTTTTTCTTCTGGAACTTCGGTTTGTAAGAGTTTTATAAATTCTTCGTTTTTTATTTTATCTTCATAACGTGTTAAAAACACATTGCCATATAAATTAAATTCAATTCTGCCAACACGACCCACAAGATTTTTGAAATCAACGGGAGTTAGCTTTGTTTGACCTCTACCTTTTCTGTATGTTATGGAAATTATCTCAACCCTTAAACAAGCTGACTTACTTGATGGAATTTCACTTTCAGCAGAGCAGTTTTATAATACAACCAAACCCTGTTTTTGGCGTGGAGTGGTTAGAGATGAGCGTTTCAAACAAAAAGATAGTTATGTCACATGGAAGATTGTAGCCAGCTCCCCACACACTCGTGCCGACAACTTAACTGCCTTGCGAGAGATAACAATAGCCTTAGATATATTCTCCAAACGCAGCTTTGACAGCGAGCAAAACCACAAATTGCTAGATAATATTGAACAATCTTTCACACAAAAGAACTTTGAAGTAGAGTTTGCAAACGAGCAGTTTGAGAGTGATTTGGGGTTGTATCATATACCGATGACGGTGTATAAGATTTATTAACTGGTTGCAACATGTAACCAGTTGAAATTCTAAATAGGGCGAATTCGCCCTATTTAGAATGACTTTTGTGGTGGAATGTTGTATAATGGTTGTGTTGGAGAAAATAAATGCCAAAGAATAAAAAAGAACAAATTAAGAACGAGATACTAATTTACCAAACAGAAGATGGGCAAACCAAAGTAGAAGTTGCCTTTGATGGCGACAATGTTTGGTTAAGTCAAGCTAAAATGGGGGAGTTGTTCCAAAGATCTAATTCTACAATAAATGAGCATCTTCAAAACTTATTTGAAGATGGTGAGTTAAAAGAGAACGAAGTAATGATTAAATTCGGAAATTCCGAATTTAATAAAGACAATAAAAAACCAACCAATCTATATAACTTGGATGCAATATTAGCAGTAGGCTACAAGGTAAAATCCAAACAAGGAATTCATTTTAGAAAGTGGGCAACTAGCATTCTTAAAGAGTATATGCAAAGCAGTATGTTTCTGGCGGAGATTGGCACATGAGTAATTCCACAGTACAGAATATCCTAGCAGTAGCTATGATAGGAACTTACTTTGGTGGTGTTGGTATTGCTACTGCAATAATGACAGGTGCTATAACTACAGGAATGATAGCAGGTAAAATTGCGATAATTTCATCTCTAATTATGGCAATACCTGGATTGCAAGCTGCTGCTATTTATATACTTGCGTATGCTTTAGCCTTTGCAATCACAATGGTTTCTGCAGTGGTTCAAGGACGAGGGGTCGGAATTAAAACAACATTCTTCAACATAATTCCTACTGGATTTTATGTTTCATAAAATGTTAAGAGATATGGGGAAAGCGGTTAATTCCGCTTCTCTATTATCTTAAAAAGTAATTATGGGTTCATTTAAAGATAAAAAAAGATATAGTTTATTACAAATAGTTATAAGAATAATTATTATTAACTTATTATTTTTTACAAACTTGTTTATAAACAGATTAGTTTTTGGGGACTCTCTTGATGAAGATGTGGAGGGAATCTTAGCGTTATATTTTTTTCTATACTTTTTATTAGTATTAGTTTTCATTGTTTTATCTGGCTTTGAGACTAGGCTGATAAATCCAAACAAAAAGCGTGTTTTAAATGTTGAGGGGAAACTAGACTGGTATTTCAAAATGGTTTGTTTTGGGGTGTTGATGTTAATCGCCTTTACTTCAAACAATAATATGAAAACTCAATTGACTTTTTTAGGGGTTGCATTTTTCATATCCATTCTTTTTCAGTGTTTTATTTATTTTTATTATAGGCATAAAATTCCTACTGTTATTGTTGACTGGACTGATTGGCATCGTTTAAAAGATGATAATGACTATGGCACAGATTATATTGAAGATAGGAAATCTCTTTTGTTATTTTCTGGGAGCATACTTTTAATTTTTCCAATGGTTATTTTATCAAATAATTTACTGATAAATAATTTTTTACTAGGTATATCATTTTTAATTATTTTTTCAGCAATTTATTTGATTGTTTTATGTCTCAGTTTAAAACATTTTGCTTACTTGAGTGTGTTTAATATGCTCTCATCGTTTGTGTCAATAGGTGTTTTGTATTTAGGGTATTTTATTCATACAAACTTTATGGAGTGGTCTTTATTTTTTGTCGGGTTTTTAATAGCAAATTATCCGTTATTAAATACAAACAGAAAAATAGCAAGAAAAATATTTTCTAAAAATATAAATTGAGGAAAGAATATGCCAAAATTAGAATTTAAAGAAAAAATGAATTTAACACTCAATTATGTATTGTCACGCAAAATTCCAGTAAAAGAGGTTTTTGGTAATGGCAAGCAAGTTGAAATGTTGCAGAATTGGATTAAGGCTAAAGGTTACCATATTCAAGGTCCTTTAATTATGTATTCTGGAGGTATAAAAGGGACAGAATCTGATGGAACACCAATCGTAGAGAGTAAGTTATTGACACAGTTAAAGGAAGGAAAAATAAAAGCAGAATACCCATATAAATTTGAACAACAAATACGGCTAGAAAAATGTCTCTATGTTAGATTTTGTGACAAGAAAGATAGGTTTCAATTTGCAAGCATGGAACTTCAATTATATGCCTATAAGAATGATGTGTTGCTAACTGGAGAAATGTACACAGTGCTGATAGAGGATAAAGAAATTATGATAGCAGATGTGTTCATGCCAGTAAAACAGCAAGAGGATGCTGATGAATAGAGAATACACATATGAAGAGTTGAAAGAAAGTAAACTTATATTTGACCGTAAACCACCAAAGTTTGGGGTTTGGATAACATGTTTGACATTGTTTTTTGTAATACTTGCTATCGTATTTTCATCTTTTGCTACAAAAGTTTATGTAGTTAAATCTAGTGGAATTGTACAGAGTGAAAATAGAATAAATATCATGAATAAAGTATCAAGCAATATAAGTAGCATAGCAGTTGTTGCAGGGCAAGAGATAAAACAAGGTGACATACTAATACAATTCAGCACATTTCAAACTGATGTGCAAATTGCACAGTTGCAAGCTATGGTTGATTTATTTAACAATAGGATTATCATTGTAAATAGGCTAATTGATTTTATAAATGCAATGGAACTAACGAAACCTGAAACACTTAAAAATCCATTTGATAGAAATAATGTAAATGAACAAAATGCATTTAGTCAAGCACAATCTTTGATAGATTATGTTAATCAGCAGTTGGCAGATGAAGAACTTGACCCTTCATTTGATCAAGGTCAATTAGATAGTGCTAAGGCTCAGTTCGTAGGTCAACAATTTCAAGCTAGAGATGATTTGCAAGCCAACTTAGTACAACAACAAAGTCAACGAGATATGTACATTGCAAGTTTAACGGAGTATACAGTGCGAGCAGAAATTGACGGAGTAGTCAATTTGACAGCGGGGCTGACAGTTGGGACAATGTTACAAGCTGGCACATTGCTAGGTAGTATAAGTAGCAAAGACGATAGTTTATTGATTTTTGAAACAACTCTTTCAGCGCAAGACAGGGCAAGAGTTAATGTTGGTGATAGTGTAGAAACTATGGTAGCAGGAGTAGTACAGCAAGAGTTTGGAGTACTAAAGGGTGAAGTGATTCACATCGATAGTGATAGCACCCAAACACAAGATGGGCAAGTATATTTTAGGATACGAATACGACCCAACCAAACATATTTGACAGATAGAAAAGGTAATAGAGTAGATCTAGTGAGTGGAATGTTGGCAGAGAG
>JAITUJ010000015.1 GCA_031286385.1 Clostridiales bacterium
GTGCAGTATTTTTTACATTTATTGCTGTTGTACCTGCGTTGGTTTTTAAAATCTTTTTGCAAGACACACAACTTATCAATGCTTTTTCTGCCACAGGTCTACTGATAGTAGTGAGTGTAGCTTTGGAGTTTGATAAACAGTTGGAAAGTCAATTGATGATGAAACACTACAAAGGATTTTTGAAGTAGATTTGGTGATATTGACAAATATATGAAAGAAGTAAAAAGCAAAGACTCTAAACTAAATTTGGTTTTACTAGGTGCACCGGGGGCAGGAAAGGGTACGCAAGCTAGACTACTGTGTGATGCTATAAATATTCAGCATATCTCAACAGGAGATATTTTTAGAAAACATATAGCGGGCAACACAGAGCTTGGCATTCAGGTGAAAGAGTATCTTGACAATGGCTTGCTTGTACCCGACAGTGTAACGATTGAAATTGTAAAGTTGAGATTGAGTGAGTGCAAACAAGGATTCGTTTTGGACGGATTTCCTCGTACTGTGTTACAAGCACAGGCACTTGATGAGCTTGTCAATATAGACAGCGTCATTAATATCAGTGTTAGTATAGATAAGCTTGCTAGTAGATTGGCATTGAGAAGAGTTTGTCACTGTGGAAAGACATTTACAGCTCCAAACTTAGATGTTAAAAGTATTCAATGTGTGTGTGGAGGTAAGGCGGTACAGCGAGAAGATGATAAGCAGGCAATTGTTAAAAGAATAAGCGTATATCAAAGTGACACAGCTCCTTTAATTGAGTTTTATCAAAAGCAAGGGAAACTGTTTACCGTAGACGGCATGCAGAGTATTGAATTAGTACATCAAAGTTTATATTCTAAGTTGTTTGGTTAGTTGATTTTGATAAATGCGCCCTATTAAAATAACCTTATAAATAAGTCATGATATTTATAAAGACAGTTCAAGAAATAGAGTATATGCGTCAAGCGGGCAAAGTAGTGAGAAATGCTTTGCAGATGATTGAGCCGTATGTTAAGTGTGGAGTTGCTACTTTAGAACTTGATACTATTTTGGAGCAATATGTGTTGTCATTTGACACTATACCGTCATTTAAGGGGTATCAGGGGTATCAACATTGTAGCTGTATATCTGTAAACTCAGCTGTTGTACATGGTGTACCAAATGGTTATAAGTTGCAACTAGGTGATATAGTGGGTGTTGATATAGCTGTTAGCTACAAAGGATATCATGCAGATGCAGCGAGGACATTTGGTGTAGAGAAGATTAGTGGGAGCAACCAAAAGTTAATCGAATGTACAAGACAAAGTTTTTTTGAAGGGTTGAAATACGCTAGAACTGGTTGTAGGCTAGGTGATATTGGGAATAGTATACAAAGTTATGTTGAGTCAAATGGATACAGTATTGTTAGAGAACTTAGCGGTCATGGTATAGGAAAGTCTATTCATGAAGATCCGCAAGTCCCGAACTTTGGAGCGTTTGGCAAAGGCACAAAGTTGAAGTCTGGAATGGCATTAGCCATTGAGCCAATGGTAAATATGGGAACAAGGTTTGTTGAGATTGATTGGCTTGATAAGTGGACTTGTAGAACACAAGATGGCAATAACAGTGCACACTATGAAAATACAGTTGTCATAACTGATGGAGCGCCAGAAATTCTGACTCTATAAAATAAATGGTCAACTTATGTTTATAAATTTGAATTTAAGTTGTATGTGAAAGGTGCAAAGTATGTTAAAAACTACAAATTCAATTTCGTCTGTGCTTTCACAAAAGGTAAAAAAAGCAAATGTAGTAAAAAAGGCAAAGACAAAAAAGCCTAATTTGGATACAAAGCAGGGTGATGCTGTTGTAGGTACATTGGCAGTAAGTAAGTGTGGTAGAGATGAAGGTGTCTGTTATATCGTTGTAGGTTTAGCACAAGAGAAAGACCATGTAATGTGCAGTGACGGTAAATACAGAAAGCTTTCAAAGCCCAAAAAAAAGCGCATTAAACATTTAAACTTAAAGTCTCAAATTGAGCCTATCAGAAAAAAATTATTGGAAAATAAAAAAGTTTTTGATAGTGAAATTTTTAGTGCAATAAAGGCGGTGCAAGAGCAAAGTGACAAATGATATAAATTTAAAGGATAGTTTGAGGAGTATTTATGCCAAAAGAAGATAATATAGAAGCTGATGGAGTAGTCGTTGAAACATTACGCAACGCTATGTTTAAAGTAAAGTTATCAAATGGGCATATCGTTACTGCTACAATTAGCGGGAAGATAAGAATGAACTATATTAAAATTCTTGTAGGTGACTCGGTAAAAATGGAAATGAGTCCTTACGACATCACAAAGGCAAGAATTATATACCGTAATAAGTCATAAATTTACAGTAACAAAATTGCTAAAAATTGTGTATTTTTTATTCTATATATGGTATAGTTGTATGAGACATTAAGTTTTTATGCATGGTTAAGGGAGAAGTATGAAAGTCAGGACATCAATAAAACCTATGTGTGATAAGTGCAAGGTAATCAAAAGACATGGTAAGATTAGGATAATATGTGCAAAGTATCCTTCTCATAAGCAGCGGCAAGGATAGCTTGTGGCGCTAAATAATGGTCAAACTAAATTGTTTGATTTTTAGACATTGTGACAATCAAAAAATTATTTTCCGCTAGCGGATAGGAGTATTATTATGGCAAGAATAGCAGGTATAGATTTGCCCAAAGACAAAAGAGTAGAAATAGGTTTGACGAGTATCTACGGTGTTGGGCGTCCACTTTCTAACAAGATTTTGGCACAAACAAAAATTGACCCCAATATCAGGGTCAAGGATTTGAACGAGTCACAAATTATTGCTATTGCAAAGTATATAGAATCAAACATTACTGTGGAAGGTGACTTGCAAAGAGAGCGACAACTTAGTATAAAAAGGTTGATTGATATAGGATGTTATCGTGGTGTACGACACAGAAAAGGTTTGCCAGTGCGAGGTCAAAGTACAAAGCAGAATGCAAGAACGCGCAAAGGACCAAAGCGTACAGTTGGTCGCAAAAAAGAGAAGTCTAAAAAGTAATAATTTCTTGGCAATTTGTACAAATACTTGTTAAAGAAATTGAGTAAATGATTAATTTTTTGTGTATATACACTGTTATATGCACTGTGGAGATTTAAATGGCTGTTGCAAAAAAGACTACCAAAAAGAGAGTGACGCGCAATATTGACAGAGGTCAAGCACACATAAGGTCAAGCTTTAATAATACAATAATTACATTAACAGACGAAAAAGGCAATGCAATTGCCGCAAGTAGTGCAGGTGCATTAGGTTTCAGGGGTTCTAGAAAATCTACGCCTTACGCAGCACAACAAGCTTGTGATAGAGCGGCAAAAGCTGCCGCAGAGGCAGGTTTGCGTGCTGTTGACGTATTTATAAAAGGTCCTGGTGCAGGCAGAGAGTCTGCTGTACGGGCTTTAGAAGTGGCAGGTATAAAAGTGTTGAGTATAGCTGACGTGTCGCCTATACCGCACAATGGTTGTAAACCTCCAAAAAGAAGGAGAGTGTGACAAGTTTACACTGCTGTGGCAATCTTTAATATGTAAAGTCATTTGAGATTGTATATATTTTTAAAATTAGCATTTAAAAAGCGGAGCAAAATATGGCAAAGTACTGTGGAGCAGATTGTAGAATTTGCAGAAGAGAAGGACAAAAATTGTTTTTAAAAGGTGACCGTTGTACAACAAAAAAATGTGCAATAGAGAAGCGCCCAAAACCCCCAGGTCAACATGGCATGGGGCGTAAAAAAGTCAATGAATACGGTTTGCAATTGCGTGAAAAGCAAAAGACAAAGCGAGCTTATGGATTGCTCGAAAAACAATTTAGAGCTTACTACGATAAAGCCGCTCGTGCAAAAGGTATAACTGGTGAAACGATGTTGAGACTAATTGAGATGCGTCTAGATAATGTGGTCTATCGTATGGGTATAGGTTCTAGTAGGGCTCAAAGTAGACAGATTGTCAATCATGGTCACATAACAGTGAATGGCAAAGATGTAAATATCCCATCTTATCAAGTTAAAGTTGGGGATATCATAGCAATCAAAGAAAACAAAAAAGAAAATGCACTGTGTAAAGAACTCAAAGGAGCTAAGATAGTTATGCCTAAATGGTTACAGTTTGATACAGAAAAGTTTGTAGGTAGTATATTACAGCTACCACAGAGAAGTGATATAGACTTGACTATCAATGAACGACTTATTGTTGAGTTGTACTCAAAATAATTTTTTGGTATTTATCGTGTTTGTCAATATAAAAAACAATTATGCATATGCATTAGATTTAAGGAGTAGTATCAATTTATGATGGAAATAGAAAAGCCCCGTATAACGATAGAGGAAAGTCAGGATTTGAGACAGGGCAAATTTATAGTGGAACCATTAGAGAGGGGATATGGTATTACTTTGGGTAATTGCTTGCGTCGCGTTCTTTTGTCTGCTTTGCCTGGTGTAGCCGTGGTGGGCATCACAATTGAAGGTGTGTCACATGAGTTTAGTACAGTTAGAGGCGTTAGAGAAGATGTGGCTGACATCATACTAAATTTAAAAGGACTAAACCTACGAGGTAATTTTAATGACAGTGTTGTCAAAAAAACTTTAAAGATAAATAAAAGTGTACCTGGTATCGTTTTGGCAAAGGATATAGAAATTGATCCCGAAGTTGAGGTGCTAAATCCAGACATGTATATATGCACAATGGATGAAGGAGCAAAGTTTGTGATGGAGCTTGCTATTGCAAAAGGACGAGGGTATATTTCGGCAGATAAAAACAAAGATTCGAACAGACCTATTGGATTTATCCCTATTGACAGTATTTTTACGCCAGTAAAAGCTGTTAATTATTCAGTGGAGAGTACGAGGGTAGGTCAGAGTATAGACTATGATAAATTGATACTTGATATAAAAACTGACGGTTCTATGACTAGCAAAGATGTCATTGCTTTGGCTTCTCGTGCTGTTGAAGAACATATGAAGTTGTTTTCTAGTCTTTCAAATATATTTGGAACTATGGATATACTGGTCAATCGTCATGAAGATAAACAAGCCAAAGTGTTGGAGATGAGCATTGAGGATATGGATTTGTCTGTGAGAAGTTACAATTGTCTAAAAAGAGCGGGCATTCATACAATAGAAGACCTCACTAGAAGAACAGAAGATGACATGTTAAAAGTGCGGAACTTGGGGCGTAAATCATTGGATGAAGTTATACTAAAATTGCGTGCATTCTCACTAGACTTGCGTATGGTAGATGAGTGATAGTATAAGCCTTTTAATGAATATGATAAAATAAATTAAAGCTATTTATAAAATAGCATCTTTGTGTAAACATTGATGTAGAAAAGAGGATATTATGCAACAAAGAAAATTGGGATTAAATACTACGCAAAGGATGGCAGTCATAAAAAATCAAGCTACGCAATTGCTATGGTATGGACGCATTGATACCACATATACAAGAGCTAGAGAAGTTCAAAGATACGCAGAACAAGTTTTAAATTTGGCTTTCAAGACTTGGGAAGACACCATAAAAAAAGTGGAAACAAGGCGCAACCCTAAGGGACAGCCTATACAAGTGGAGCTAATCAATGACGGTCCAAAAAAATTGAATGCACGCCGTGAGATTATGGCTAGGATTTACGATATTCAAGAAGTTAAGCCAGCTGATGAGCCGTATGACGCATTTATTGCAAGAGTGGGGGATATTCGTCACCCATTAATAGAAAAGATATTTAATGACTATGCACCGCGTATTGCAAATAGGACGACAAAGACAGGCGCAAAAGGTGGATACACTCGTGTAATTAAAACTGGTCCTAGGAGAGGGGATAATGCTCAAACGGCCATTGTAGAATTTGTATTTTGATTTTTTTGCTAATGAACAAAAGTTGTTAATTTGGGATTTTTATGGTATGACAGGTGTAGACATACGATACAGAGCGATATTTTATTGAGGAGATAAGGTAGTTTTAGTCTTAAAAGAGATGCTGACAAAATCAATCTAAACACAGAAACATTATGCTATGACAACAACAGTGACAGGTTGGTGCTTTGGGAAGTGGAAACCTGTGTATACGATAACACAAGATATCGTAGCACTATGTATGGAGCGTGGAGTGTTGCTTGCAAGTGTACAAGCAACACTTTTACATCTGTGATGGATATAGTTAGGCGAATAATCAAGCTAACTACTCTAAAAATACATACTGTAAGAAATTACCAGCAAAAAAAGCTACTAAATCTTGCGAAAACTTACTGAAAAATGATTGACAAAACAGCAAAACGATTTAAAATAACTTTTTGCAGTCAACTTTTAGGAATTGTATTTTCTATATTTATAATTGCAACATTTATTGTTGAAACAAATTTACAAGACCTTGATAATTTATTCATGTGGCCTTGACATTGGTATCTTATATTGCTTATTGTTCATTAGTAGGACAAATAATCCATAAAAAAGCTTAAAGTTCCTAATGATTGTACAAAATGGTAAGTATATAAAGGAGATTATGGGCAAGCAAAATAGAAAATTTTATTTATTTGCGGTGACATTTACTTTTTTGTCTGCTATTTCATTTGTTGTAGGTGGTATTGTTCTACTTTTTCCATCTCGGCAAGATTTAGAGGAAAAGAGTGGAGTTGTAATGTCAGTTAGAACAGAACATAGAGGAAGGAGTTTCTATTTTTATTTAGAAGTGAACAACACAATTTTTGAAGGCAACGGAAGTGCGACATGGAATGTTTCGAAAATATCAAATATAAAAGAAGGTGATGTTGCCAATTTTCATGTAATAGTAAACACAACAGAGTTAGCATCGCTCACGATAAACGGTGAAGTCGTTTGCACTGTTGAAGATTATTTCCATGGAATGTATATTAGACAGTTGACAATGGGAATTGTTCTTTTAGCAGTAGGTATTGGTTTTTTTGTCATAGACTATTTTATTGTTAAGCAGAATAGGAAACAACAATTAAAAAAGTCTAGCAACCCAATATTGCTAGACTTAGAAGTGGACAAATAAGTCTAGGTTAAAAAATCCAGCGAAGAGAACTTCCATTCAATTTTTTTGGTAGGGTCGGACTTAAATTTTTTGATGAATTTAAGTTTGGCATCACTGATGTATCACATCTAGACTTATTTGTCCACTTCTGTTACAATAAAGTTATTTGACAGTTTGTAATGTTCATGGTATAATAAGCTATGAACATTATTGCTTGTGTGGATAAAAATTTTGGGATAGGTTATAAAAATAAATTGCAGTTTGATATTAGATTGGATAAGTCATATTTTAAAGCAATGACTATAAATAAGACGGTTATAATGGGAGCAAAAACTTATCAGTCATTAAAAAATGTACCTTTACCCAACAGAAATAACATCGTTTTATCTACTCAATTGCAAGAATGTGAAGATAGTTTAATTGTTAAAAGTTCGCTAAAACAACTTTTGGACTATTTGAATGACAATAAGATAACAGATGTTTTTGTCATTGGAGGACAGAGTGTATACCAACAACTTTTGTCGTACTGTGACACTGCTTATATAACAAAAGTTGATGCAGTGAAGAAAGCAGATAAGTTTATGGTAGATTTAGACTTACACATGGATTGGCAGTTGATACAGTCAAAACAAGCCTTTAATGAAGGGTATGAACTGTCCTTTTGTGTATACAAAAGGATGAAATAGAGTATGAATTTTTCACAAGCCAAAGAATTTTTGGACAAGTTTGACAAGAGTAAAATTAAACCAGGGTTAGAAAGAATAACAGCATTGTTACACAAGTTGGGTGACCCTCAACAGCGACAGAAAGTTATACATGTTGCTGGAACCAACGGCAAGGGCAGTGTTTGTAAGTACATTGAAAGTGTTTTAACTAAATCAGGTTTAAAAGTTGGCATCTTTACCTCCCCTTACTTGACAAAAATAAATCAATGTTTTAGAATTGAACGCGATATTGATGATGATGAGTTTGCAAGCTGTACACAAAAAATTGCCAATGTTTTATTGCAAGATGAGTTATTAAAATCTCAGGTTTCTAGATTTGAGATTGTGACGGCTCTTGCTTTTTTGTACTTTAAAGATAGGTGCGACTGTGTGATATTGGAGACAGGATTGGGGGGGATATTTGACAGTACCAATGTCATCGACAATCCATTGTTAACGGTAATTACCAAAATATCGTACGATCATATGGATTTTTTAGGTGACAGCATTCAATCTATTGCAAAAAACAAAGCGGGTATAATCAAAAAAAATGTCAATGTCATTGTTGCTCCACAAGACTACAAGCAAGCTATTGATACCATTAAATGTGTTGCAACGACAAAAAATAGCAAGTGTACACTTGTTGGTGTGGACAATAAAATTGCTGTGCATGCTGATAAAACTTTTGATTACTGTGGCATTAAGAGCCTATTTACGCCATTAAATGGCAGGCATCAGATTGATAATGCAGCTACTGCTGTGCAAAGTTGTATAGAACTGTCCAAAGTATTTGATATCAGTACATCGCATATTTTGGACGGTATATCGTCTACGGTATGGGAGTGTAGATTGGAGAAAGTTCATCAAAAACCAATAGTGTACATTGATGGAGCACACAATGAAGATGGCGTAGAGTCAATGTTGCAATTTTTGCAGACCGAACATAGAGATAGTAAAATCATATTTATATTTGGAGTATTGAGAGACAAGTCGTACTCTAAATTTATAGACATGATTGCAGAGTTTGCAAAGGTCGTATTTACTGTAACCCCAGATAGCCCGCGTGCGCTTTCATGTGAAATTTTGGCGCAGGAAATTATAAAAAAAAATATTAAAGCGGTTTCTTGCAACACTTTGCAAAAGGCTATACAAGATGCTTTTTTAAGTACAAATGAAAAAGATATTATAGTCGTTTTTGGGTCTCTGTACATGGTAGGTCATGCAAGAGAAGAAATTTTAAACACGGTCAATGTAGGTTAACCTAGTTAAATAGTATGAAAATAGCAAACAGAAAATTTGAATTGGGTACACAGACATTTATTTTTGGTATTCTCAATGTGACACCAGACTCTTTTTTTGATGGAGGAAAATTTTTTGATGTTGACTGTGCAGTCAGACATGCTGTGGAGATGATAAAAGATGGCGCGGATATATTAGACATTGGTGGACAGTCAACAAGACCAGATTATTTGCAAATATCCGCCGAACAAGAGTTGGACAGAGTATTGCCTGTATTGAAAGCTTTGAAAAATTATACAGATGTGCCAATATCAATAGATACATACTTTGCAAAGGTAGCAGATGTAGCGCTTTCAAATGGGGCAAGTATTGTCAATGATATCTGGGGTTTACAGTATGATTCTAAAATGGCAAGTACAATAGCAAAGCACAATGCTGCATGTTGTATAATGCATAATAAAAAATGCAACCGATATGAAAACCTAATACCTGATATTTTACTTCAACTGCAAGAATGTGTAACTATGGCACTTTCAAATGGTGTAGATAAAGAAAGAATCATTGTAGATCCAGGGATTGGATTTGCAAAGGATACAGAGCAAAGCTTGAAAGTTTTGCAAACATTGGAGATTTTTAAAACATTAGAATTGCCTACACTTTTGGGCATATCCAATAAGTCCGTTTTTCATTATTTTGGTTTAGATAAGAGTGAGCGCCTTGAAGTGACATTGGCAAGCAGTGTGTATGCTGCTAGTTGTGGTATTGACTTTGTGAGGGTGCATGACGTTAAAGCTACCAAGAGAGCTTTAATGTTTGCAGACAGTATGTACAGAAAAATTAAAAAGTGAGGGTATTTTTGAACGCAAACACCACAACGATATATTTGGCATTGGGCAGTAATGTAGGTGATTTGTATTTAAATTTGCAAACATCTATCATAAAATTGCAAAAAATAGCCAATCTAGATGACATATCAAAATTCTATTTAACAAAACCATGGGGAATGACAGAACAAGATGATTTTTTAAACGCCGCCGTAAAGATGCATACTTTTCTCGACCCGCAAAAATTATTGAAGGGTATTAAGAAAATTGAGAGAGAAATGGGAAGAGTGCACATTGAGCGGTGGGGACCTAGAATAATTGACATTGATATCATTATGTATGGTAACTTAATATGGGAAAGTCCAAATTTGACTATACCACATAAGTATATGCACCAGCGAGAATTTGTATTAAAACCGCTAATGGACATCGCTAGTGATGTCTTACACCCAATATACAATTTGAGTATAGCTGATTTATATAAGAATTTAAAAGTAAAAGAACTTTAATTGATAATCTATCAATATAGTTAATTTAGCTGTCGACAAGTTGTTCATGTATCCAAAAGAACATGGTGGCTGCTTTTTCTTCCCATCTTTCATATGCTTGTTTAGCTGCATTTTGATTGGCTACATTTATTTTGATTTCCAAGGTTGTTTGTACTGGGTCAATAATTTTTAAAGTAACTGTATAAGTGCCATCAGGATTTTTAAAATAGTGTCTAAAATATTCTTGATTGCGCCTTAGACTCATTCTATTTTCTTTTATAAAATCTGCAATGTTGTGTTGTAAACTTTGAGGTATTTTATTGTAGAAATGAGATACACACATTCTGCCATTGGGTGTTATGTTGTAATATAGTGTGTTTTCTTGATTGGTTTGATACAAGAAACCGTTGTCTACAAGTTGCCCTAATGTAATTTTGCAATCTAAATAAGATAGCCATCTGTTGCGACTTGTAGCCAATTCAACGATTGTACTGTCCGTTATGGGCATGTCCATCTTGTCAAAGATAAATAGAACTATAACTTTATTTATTGTATTTAAATTCTCATCATGCATATGCAATATATTCTACATTATTTTCACTTTTCTTGCAACTCTTTTTTTGCTAAAACCAAATGCAGAAGTTATTCCCATGAGTTCAAAGACACATACTAAACCAATATAGAAAGCTACACTAGAAATCCCTGTCACAGCCAGCCTTACAAATTGCATCATACTTGTGTTTTTAAGCAAGCCTAGCAAGTTGTATACATTTTGAGTAAATGCAATTGTAGGGAATATGAGTGCAATGCAAATGAACAGTGTAAAAATAAATTCCAGTTCTAGTTTTGTTGCTTTTTTAATAGAAATTATGTCTAATATTGTGCAGATTGTAAGTGATAATCCAAGTGCCATACTAAATACTTGAAGAGAAAACTGATAGAAAAAGCTAAAACATACGATAAATAAAAATGCACTGCCTATGCAATAATTTATAAAACCCTTAACTTCAAGGCCTATTGCATTCATCATAGAGGATATTATGCTCTCTAATGCAATGGGAATAATCAACCAAGCGCCATACTGTAAAAATGGTCCAGAAATTTTGTTGTCAAATACAAATTCTCCAGCCTCCGGTCCAATGATATAAAAAGCGGCTACAAACATACATGCTACTACTATGCTCAATTTTATTGCACTGTTTATTTGTATAGACATAGCTTTGCTTTTTTTTTCTGACAATTGACTAAGTGTGGGTATCATGATATATGCTAAGCTACCTACAATTGTATTTGGTACGCACAGTAAAGGCAACGCCATACCAATAGTAGCTCCCAACATAGCTAAGGATTCTTCTGTTGACAATCCTTTTGCAGTAAACAAAAAGGGTATTGCAAAAGATATGCACATTGTCACTATATTATTGGAGATTTTAGTAGCCGTAATGGGTACTCCTGTTGCTAGCAACGGTTTGAAATGTCCAGTGGGATTTGCTAAGCGTCCCCCTTTTTTATAGTAATAAATTATGCAAAAAAGTGTAGCAATTGCAGCAGACAAACTTAATGTCCAAGCGGTAATTAATAAATTATCTGCACTAAACAGATAAATCGCTCCAATGCAAAGTCCTATTCTCAACAGTTGCTCTAAGATATCTAAAATGCTTGTTATAGCGTACATTTTTCTGCCCCAAAGTGCACTTCTAATTATGCTAGATATACAAAAAAAACAAAGAGCAGGCATAAGCAATAAAAGTACATTCATGCTCATCTCACTAGCAAATAGCGGCTTTAATGAGTTGCTGAAAATTAACAAAGTAGAATAGATGATAAAGCTAAATACTAAGCAAATAATTAGAGAGGCAGTGACCGTTTTATTTTCATTTAGTTGAGCTAGTGGATTTATATTTGCGTGATACTGTGCAGTTTGTTTACTTACAACTAGAGGAATACCAGAGCAACAAACTGCAACAATTACAGAAAACATTGAGATGGCAACTTGGTATATTCCCATATTGGAAGTTCCAAGTACCCTAGATAAAAATATCTTAAAAAAAAATGCAATGATTCTAGATAATATTGCAAATGCAGACACAGTTGCCACTGCTTTGAATATTGACTTCATTGTACATAATATTGTACAAGCTGTCAAAATATGATATAATGACGATTATTAAATTTAAGTAAAAATTACTCAATTTTTGTAAACTGCAAGTGACAGACATCCATGAATATACCATCATCATTAAAAAAGATAGCAAAAGTTGCACAATCACCTATCTATGCCGTTGGGGGAAGTGTTCGCAATTTTTTTACCAAATTTGGCAAAACGGATATAGACATATGTGGACCGGAGCTCACAAATAGACTTTTGTTACCAAGTGGTGCAAGGTTGAAAGTTGTTTCAGAAAATTTGGGAACGGCCATTATTCTCTATGGTGGTGACGAGTACGAATATACTCCTTTTAGAACGGAAACTTATCATCATACAGGCGTTCATACGCCATCTAGTGTGCAGTTTGTAAGCGACTTGCAGATAGATAGTCAGCGAAGAGATTTTGCTTGTAATGCAATTTACTATGATTTGAAAAATGCTAAATTTATAGACCCATGCAATGGCATAAAAGATTGTAAAGACAGAGTATTGAGACAGGTAAATGATAAGGTTTTTTGTGTTGACGGTTTGAGAATTTTGAGACTGATAAGATTTGCATCAGAGTTAGGATTTCGTATAGAACATAAAACAAAGCAAAATGCATATGAAAATTTACATTTATTAGAAAATATTAGCAGTGAAAGGAAGCGTATAGAATGGGACAAAATACTGTATGCAGACATAAAGTACAATGTAAAAGATGGATTTATCAATGGGGTTTCCCTTGCTCATAAATTGGGAATCTTGTCAAAAGTTAGTCCAGATTTAGAACATAATGTATTGGGTGTAGAACAAGCATTGCAACAGCTTGCATATGCAAAAGTTCATGTCAGGCTGTCACTTTTTTTGTACAATAACCCAAATGCAGAAAGTGTGCTATATTCGTTAAAATACAGCAATGACACAATAAAACACACCCTAAATACTATACATGCTTGCAAGCAGTTTGAACGCATAAACTTTAATCATATGCAACTAAGATTGTTTGTAATTAAAAATTTTTTGTATATAGACAGTATAATAGATTTGTTGTACGCATTGGCACAAGGAATGAATAATGAAAAAAACAGCAGTTTAATACAGGTGTATCGCACTGTAACTTTGGACAAGACGCCAAAAACATTGCGTGAGTTGGAAATAGACGGCTATGATTTATTGTCACTTAATATAGATAAAAAAAATTTCAGCAAAATTTTGCATTCTGTTTGGGAGCACTGTATACTGTATCCAAATTGTAACGATAAAAAATGGTTACTAGACAATATTTCAAAATTTTTATAAATAAAATCAACACAAGTTTACCATTGTTTATAGTTTTTATTAATTGACACCTTGAAAATAATATAATATAATTTATACTATATTGACAATTTTTAAGGAGTAAAAAATGAGTACAAGGTCTATAATACCTGTGTTTTTTGCAGTTGATGACAACTATGCGCCCAATCTTCATGTTCTGGTAGAGTCAATCATTGCACAGTCTAATCCAAATAAAGAATATCATCTCAACTTTTTAGTAGAAAATTTAAGTGAGAAAAACAAGAAGTCTTTTTTAGATAGAGCAAAAAGTAATATTAAGATTTTTATTACAGATATGACCAAACAGTCAAAAGAAAATAATGAAGCTTTTAAAGCTCGTGATTATTATACCAACACTATTTATTTTAGGTCATATATTCCAGAGATGTTCCCACAATACGACAAAGCGCTCTATTTAGATGCAGATATGGTTGTAAACTGCGACATTGCTGAACTATTTGACATGGAGATGTATGATAACTATGCACTTGTGGCAAATTGTGAAACCAGCAATTCTTTTCCACCATTTAAACATTATATTGAATACTATATGGGATTTAAACATCCGTGGTACTTTAATTCTGGCTTTATGGTACTAAACACAAGTCTATTGCGAAAAGAAAAATTTCAAACAAAGTTCTTTGATTTGTTGCACAAACACAAATTTGAGCTAATACCTGATCAAGATATGCTCAATATTCTATTTAGAGGTAGGTGTATTTTCTTGCCCCAAGTTTGGAACAAGATACCACTAAAAGTAGACGGAATAACGGACAATAATGTAAAGATTGTGCACTATAATTGTGTGTTTAGACCGTGGAGGTATGATGGAATTGACTTTGCACATATAAAATATGACAAAATACCTTTTGAAGATATTTTTTGGAAGCATGCAAAAAATTGTCCAGCATACCAAGAATTACTGGATATTAAAAAGAATTACTCTGATGAAGACAAAAAAGGAGATGCTGAAATGATGAATAATTTAGTTTTGCGTGCTGTTAGATTGACAAATTTGCCTATTGAGCAAACTTTTGCAGGTTTATACCACACAGGAATCATAAGGTTATTGAGATAGAAATATAATATAAACAAGCTTGTCAGTAATATGCAAGCTTGATTTTTTATTTTCATTAGGAAAACAAAATGAAAAAAACTAAATTTTGGCCAAAGCTGCCCATGTATTTCGTCCTACCAATCCATCAGCAGTTAGGCCAGCATTGTGTTGAAATGCTTTGACAGCGTTGAGTGTGCCGCTACCAAATATTGCGTCAGCAGATATTTGGGGCACGCTTGGATATTTTTTTCTACTATTATTGAGCAATTTTTGTAGTGTTCTGACATTTTCTCCTGTTTGACCTTGTCTAAGTATGTATCCTGGGAATGGGTGAGTAGTTGTAGTAGGCGGTTTAGTGGTGGGTGGTGTAGTTGTAGTAGGTGGTGCGGTAGTGTTTTGCAAATTTTTGTACACCTCGTATAGTTTACTCCATGTGCCAGGTCCTACAATTCCATCTGATGTCAAACCAAATCTCTTTTGAAAAGCTTTTACGGCATCTGTCGTCGATGAGCCGAATACATTGTCCTGAACAGGTGGAATTATTTCATCATAAAACTCACCGATGTAATTCAATAAAAATTGCAGATGGACTACATCAGCGCCTTTTGCTCCTTGTCTTACAACGCTAGTAGGTGGCTTTGGACTTAGTCCCACTCGTTCGCCTTCTCCGCCTAATTCTGAAAGCTTTGTGACAGAACTGTACAGTTGTGCTATTCTATTCCATGTAGCTCTTCCAACAATTCCATCTTGGGTGAGATTAAATAAGCCTTGTAAGGTTGATACTGCTTGCTTTGTCAAATCTCCAAAATACCCGTCAATAATAGGACTTTGTGGTATTAGAGGATAGTTTGCACTAATCCTGTTTAGATACAGTTGGAGTCTTCTCACAGAGTCACCAGACGAACCTACTTTCATTGTCCCTGGAAAGCCTTCTACTGTTCCTGACGGTGCAGACACTATTTCTAAGTCTTTTGTATAGTAGTGTTGCAGTATTTCCAGAGGGGTCATGCCCTGATTGGCTAAATCTACCGTCCCCCATTGAGATAAACCTTTGCAAGTTGATGTAGTGCCATTGCAATATTCGGTGAAAAATGGATTGTTAAATCCTTGTCGCCTAACATATAAATCAAAAATTTCATCTACTATTTGTGTGATATTTGCAAACAACTCACGACCAGGTACATAAAATTGGTCAACGGTTGTACTGTTTGTAATGTCAAAATTGTATCCCCTTGACCTGTACCACTGTGTGTATATGCGGTTTAATGTAAATGTGACAATGACATGGATATTAGCAATGATTGCGTTCCGTGGCCATGTAGGGTAAATTTCACTGCAAGTCACATTTTTTATGTAATCAATAAATCTAACTCTCACATTTTCAGCATTAGATTGTGGAGTGCCTAAATGTACAACGATATAATCTGGTAAGACTACATTGGGCAAAATTTGCTCCACAGAGGGACCTTGATGCAAGTAAACTCTGTTGTCATTTTCATGGAAGTTGTGAATACTTGCAGTTGGACCTGTGTTATTTGTTGGTGGATTTATACTGTCAGAAGAATCACCGCCAGGTTGCCCTGTCGTTGTTGTAGGGTCTTCTACGGTGTGTTTAGGTACTAATATCGTTTCAAAGCTTGCGTTTTCTCTTCCTGGCAAAACAGGTTCCATATCTATATTTAAAATTGCTTGTTGTCCATCAAACACTTCTACATCTTGTACATTCACAGTAGCAAATCCAGATTTGGCTGCCCATAAGTCATATATTGAATACGGAACAACATTAGGATCTCTCCTCATAGAAAAACTAGCATCAGGAGCAGCCAATGAAATGACTTCACTCACTCCATTTTTATCCGTCGTACCCTCAAATACTATATTTTGTTTAGCATCTCTCATTAAGAAATGCACATTTGCTAAGGGCAATGCACCACTTGCAATGGTCGTATTTATTATTAAAGTTCCCTTACCCATTTTTCTCCTTTTGTAGCTTTATGCTACTACCAATTATGTAATTTATAAAAATAATTGCACTTTTATACAAGTGTCATTTTTAGAATTTAATTGTATTTTTTTGTAAATTTAATATTTTACTTTAACTAGTGACTTTTTTATTCTATGCATGTTTTTTTTATTGTGTTACATAGATTTTTTAGTACAAATGAAACAAATTTTGTTTCACATAAATTCTTATGTTTGCATAGTTTGTATTATAAACAAAAGGAGAAAGGATTAAGCTAATCCTAAATACATATTTATGGCAACAGTCGTTTTAGATGCTGGACACGGGGGTAGTGACCCTGGCGCTGTCAATGGAACTCGTACAGAAAAATCTGATACGCTTAGGTTAACGCTGGCAATAGGAGAAATATTACAAAACTGTGGTGTAAATATAATTTTTACACGCACAACTGATGTTTTTATTCCTTTGGGCGAAAGGAGTAGAATATCAAATAATGCCAATGCAAATTTATTTGTTTCACTGCACCGCAATGCAAGTGATAATCCAGCTGCACACGGTTTTGAAGTTCATGTTTATACAAATCCATCACAAACTGCAATCAATTTGGCAAATAACATACTTTCAAGGATAAACCCAAGCTGGATTCAATCAAATAGGGGAATGCATAAGAGTAATTTTAGTGTTTTGAGGCAAACAAATGCTCCCGCAGTATTGGTAGAAACAAACTTCATAACCAACGCAGCAGATAACCAATTATTTGACCTAAACTTGAACAATTTTGCTCAAGCAATCGCAAATGGTGTTTTAGCCACATTGGGCATTAATTGTGGTCAGCAACCACCTGTGACATCACCTCCAACACCGCCGACAGGTGTGAATGACAAAATAGCCAGCATACAGCAAACTTTGAACACAAAGTACAATGTAGGCTTGCTGGTAGATGGCCTATGGGGAAAAGCAAGCAAATTGGGATTAACTAAGGCTTTGCAAATTGAGCTCAATAATATGTTTAATGTAGGGCTTGATGCCGATGGACTGTTTGGTAGTCGAACATTGGCAGCAATACCTAAATTGAGAAAAACATCAAGAGGTAATCTTGTGTACATTTTGCAGGTAGCCCTATTTGCGAGAGGGTATAACATTGCTCTTGACGGTATTTTTGGTCCGGGCACAGAAAATGCTGTCAAAAGTTTTCAAAGTGAAAATAATTTGACAGCAGATGGAATTGCAGGTCCAAGAACTTTTGCAGCATTGTTTAACTAAAAAGTCAAAACAATAATAAATCTGCTATTAAAAACTTTATTAATAGCAGATTTATAAAAACTTTTTAGATTTTATTTTGGTAAAAAATATTAGCTATATTTTTTCCACATATATTTTTGATAACGTTAACTAAATTTTCAAAGAATACTTTATCATCATTACAAAATCTGTCAAAAATTGGACTGTCTATGTCTAGCACACCAATTGGACTATCATCTATATATATGGGGACAACAATTTCGCTATTGCTTTGGCTATCGCACGCTATGTGACCATCAAACTTATGCACATCTGCAACCACAATAGTGTTGTTTTGGTGTAGCGCTTTTCCGCATACCCCTTTGTTTAAGTTTATAGTCGTACAAGCTACTTTACCACAAAATGGACCTAAAACAAGTTTTTGTCCGTCAAATAAATAAAAACCTACCCAATTGAGATTTTTGAATTGGTAATATATAAAACTACTTATGTTTGCTAAACTTGCTATTGTCAAGTTTGCTTCATCATGCAACATCGTAATGGCCTGTTTATATGTCAAATCGTAATCCATATTTTTTTTAAAACCTATTGTGTTGTTTTGTAACTCTTAAAAATGTTGCACATTTACCAAACTGCTTTAACCCTCTTGCTCCAATGTAAGTGCCAGCACTTCGTAGTCCACCCAAAATATCGTCTATGACATTTTGTACAGGTCCAATATAAGGTACTTCTTCCATTCTACCTTCACTAGTTCTGTAAGACTTCATTCCTGTCATATGCTTAGCCTGAGCATGTTCGCTTGACATTCCATACCAAACCTTGTATTTTTCCACTTTCTCTTCTAGACCTAAATAAGCGTTTGTCTTAGGGTCTTTTAAAACTATATTTGTTTGCACAATTCTCTGCTTTATTTCCCCATCTTGCTCATCAGTGCCACTAAACATACCTCCAATCATTACCATGTCAGCATTTGCACTAAACGCCTTTGCGATGTCCCCTGGCGTAGTCATGCCTCCATCTAGTACAATTCCAGCGTCTAGCCCGTGTGCTGCATCGCTACATTCTATACAAGCACTCAATTGCGGATAACCAACGCCAGTTTTTAGTCTAGTTGTACAAGCGCTACCCGGTCCTATACCAACTTTTACAAAATCAGCCCCCGCTAGTATAAGTTCTTGTACCATCTCTGACGTACACACATTACCTGCAATCATGACAGTATTTGGATTTTGTTCTCTGATAAGCTTCACAAAGTCAGAAAACCTTTTTGTGTAGCCATTTGCTATGTCAATACATAGCCACATGTCACTTTTGTCTTTCAACTTTTTCTGCTGTATCAAATTTGACATTACAGTCTTGTATGTTTCATATTCCTGTGTTGACATACCTATTGTATAACAACAGTGTCTCAAAATTTTGATATCTTGACTGTACCAGTGTTGAGGTGAATGAAACTTGTGAATGGCGACCATCATATTATTTTTAGCAAATACTTGTGCCATTTGAAATGTACCAGTTGACATATTTGCCGAAATGATTGGTACAATCTCAAATGTTTTAGATGACCACTTTGTTTTAAATGTCCGTTCTAACTTAAAATCTTTTCTACTTGTCAAAGTAGAACGCTTTGGCTTTAACAGTACATCACTAAAATCCAATCTTACTTCATTTTCCAATATCATTTTAAATTCCCCTCAAATTTTAGATTTTTTGTAGGTTGATTATTCATGGTGGGCAATGAGGGACTCGAACCCACGACTTTCACCATGTCGAGGTGACACTCTACCAGCTGAGTTAATTGCCCAAACCCTAAATATAGATTTTATCACTTTGACTCACTTATGTCAAGTACAAAAGCCCATATAAAAAAATAAACATTTGTGTGGTTTGTTATGTTGAGAGGTGTGCAGGCACATTTAGTATATGAATTTTTTATTAATGTTGAATGAATGAAAAGGGAATAAAAAGTTTTATAAAAATGGTTGACATGTGGGGGTGGGGTATGGTATACTGGGTAGGCTATGTTTTG
>JAITUJ010000062.1 GCA_031286385.1 Clostridiales bacterium
ATATAATGTAATATTTGTACACTATTTGTTAATTATTTATACATAAATTATTATAGTTGACAAAATAGTGAAAATGAAGTATACTATTTATAAGGAGTAAGTAGTTATGTATCAAGCGACAGTAGAGCAGGTGCAAGAAATATATAATATTTTAGGAGTATCTGCACAAGAACAAATTTTTGATGGTGAGATAATAATAAGTGTAGTTGATAAAGCAAGTGCGAGTTATTGGGATACACATGAATTGAGCGAACATTTAGTAGATGAGGTTTTGGCTACACTTGCAAAGAGTGAGAAGGGTTTAGATGGTAGGGAGGCTATACAAAATTTAATTCAAAGGAAAAGAGAACAGTATGCAGATTTGTTTTAAATATAAATTATTGAATTTGGCATTATTAGATTTAGATGTAAAATATGATTATATCGTGAAAAATTTTAAGAATGTGCAAGGTGCAGAAAATTTTTTGAAAAAGATATATAAAGCATTTGAACTTTTGGGAAATAACCCTTATATATGTCCATTAGCAAGAGAGAGAAAGCTAAGAAATCAAAGTGTGCGCAAGTATCCTATTGGTGATTATGTAGCATTGTATAGAATTGATGAGAAGTTGAAAATTATTGATATAATAAGGGTGTTCCATCAAGCACAGAACTACATAAAGCAAATGTAGAATGACAAGAATTTTAATAAAGACAGAATATGTAATCTCTTAGATTTAAATCTAAGAAGTTGATTTGTTTTTAGGTGTTTTTAAAGATTTTTCTACATAGAATTCAGCTTGCTCTACAAGATTATTTTGAGTAATACTGTCTAGTTGTTTAAAAGCATCTAGAAGTTTTTTTTCATTGTTGCTTAAATAAGTGATTTCATTGTTAGTATTTTTTTGTTGCGGGTCATCGGAAAGACCTAGCAGATAGTCGGTTGTAACTTCAAAGTAGTTAGCTAGTCTCATAATAGATTTTTTGTTGGGGTTAAATTCCTTTTTCCAGTTTTTTGTAGCGCCTTGTGATAGATTGCAAACTCTTGCTAAATCTGCATTGTTTAAACCTTTTTTATTCATTAGTTCTAAAAGTCGTTCGTACATATAGCTCCTAGTGGTTAACAAATATTGTTAAATTAAAAATATTCATACTTTATTTACAAATTATTTAAAATATGGTATAATTGTATTAATTAATTGGAGTGAAAATTATATATGAATATACAACTAGATTTTTTTAAAGATATCGATTTGATGTTGCATTATACTATGCAGAAACATTTGTATGTTAGTAAAGACTATATAGAAAAATCAGAAGTAGAGTTTAGGTCTTTGTTAGAACAAGTAATAACTCCAAAAGACTATTATGTTGAAAGTCAATTATCTTTATTGAGATTTATTAAAGATGTGGCATTTGTAAAAAAGCCTCATACAAATCTCTATTTTCCGCCTGAGTTGTTAAGATTTGTTGATTTTTCAGTTGTTAAGAGGAACGAAAGGAAAGTTACGTTTTGTATTGAGTATAACGGTAATTCACATGATGAAGTAGATAAACATATTAAAGATTTAAAGTTAAAAAATATTTTAGAAAGTGCTGATATTCCTTTAATTGTATTCCCAAGACGCGATAACTGGACAGTAGAGCAAATAAGAGAGGAATTAAATAATAATGAAAAATTGAGAAAGATAATTTATTAAATTAGTAAGGTTTTTTTGTGCAAAAATATTTTTAAAAAATATAAAAAGATTAAAAATATGCTTGACAAAGATTATTTTTAGTTTTATAATATATTTATACTTATTTAAAAGCCAGCTATTAAGAAACAGCTTTGACGAGATTTATTTTATAGTTATAACTAAGCAGTACAATTATACAGTAAATTTTTGTAAGAGTCAAGTTGATTTAGCTAGTTGTCTGTTTTGAGTCATTTTTGTAGTTTTGGACTATAACTGAAAACTGTGTACGAGGGTTAATAGATAGCGACATATGAGTATTATACTCGCAACAAAGGTGGTGCAGTGCAAATCTGCAAATACTCATTTTGTTTTTGTAAATTTAGATTGATGTTTGTTGCCTTTTCATTGCAACATTGATTTTTAGATTGAGTTTATGACATCCGTCATAAACTTTTTTTATTTTATTATGCAAATTTAGTTGACAATTTGTGTACAGTATGATAATATATTATTATTCAATTTTAAATAAACGTATAAATTGTTAAAATATTTTTTGAGTTATGTTTCATGTACCTGTTTTATTAGAACAAGTTTTGTCAATGTTGAATGTCCGACAAGGAGGACTGTACTTTGATGGGACATTAGGTGGTGGTGGGCATAGTAAGGCAATATTGCAAGTGCAAAATACCAATGTTATAGCTTGTGACCTGGACTTAGAAGCAATAAAATTTGCTAGTAATACTTTACAAGAGTATATTTTGAGTGAAAGATTTACTTGCATAAAAAGTAATTTTAAAGATATAGGGTTTCACTTTGACAGACTTGGCATTGAAAAGCTTGATGGAGCATTATTGGATTTAGGTGTTTCTAGTCATCAAATTGACAGTATAAATAGAGGATTTAGTTATAATAAAAAAGCACAACTTGACATGAGAATGGACACAAGTTCAGAACTTACTGCTCATAATATTGTAAATAATTATTCTGTCGAACAGTTAATTCATATTTTGAGAGATTATGGAGAGGAGCGTTTTGCTAATAAAATAGCCAATAAGATTGCAGATACAAGGCAAGTATGTAGCATTGATACTACCCAACAGTTGGTGGACATCATTAGACAGTGTATTCCGTATCATTTGAGCAATGGGCATCCAGCAAAAAAAACTTTTCAAGCAATTAGAATAGCTGTAAATGGGGAGCTAGATGGATTGGATATCTGTTTAAGGTATCTTGCTGATAAGCTTTGCAAAGGTGCTAGGTTGTGTGTTATTAGTTTTCATTCACTAGAAGACAGAATCGTCAAAAACTGTTTTAATGACCTAGCACAAGGTTGTATTTGTGATAAGCGTTTGCCAGTGTGTGTGTGTAATAATGTTGCAAAAGTAAAAGTCATGCCAAAGTATAAAGCAAGTAAAAGTGAATTGGTAGCTAATAAAAGAGCGAAGAGTGCAATCCTTAGAACTTGTGAAAAAATAAATTAATAGATTTTTAAATGTAAGGGGGAGTTATGATAATTTCAAAAAGGTCGAGTGTTGCAACAGAACGACAATCTCGTAGTTTTGATGAATTTGATTTGACTGAAAGTACTTTACCAAGGCAACAAAGTCAATCTACACTCAATCAAAATGAATGGCAGTTGAGTGAACAGTGTCAAGTTATAGAATTTGACGCCGGATTCGATAGCTTGAACAGTACAAATACAGTAGAATTTTATAATCCAAATTCCCAAATTTGGACGGATAGCTTTGAACAAGTTGATGATAGCAAAGAGAAATTAAAAAAAATAGACAACAACAACGAAATTTTGACAAAGCATATAAACTTAAAAATGCATGAAGCTATGGTCACGCCCAAGCGTAAGTTTGATAGCTTTAATAACAAATTGAACAGCATAAAAAAGAATAAAGAGCTATTAAAGCTGATATCTTTTGTCAGTGTTATTTTTGCAATTGTAGTTGTTGCAATTGTTGTGGGATTTTTTTTGAGAGTCAAGCCAAGCACTATGTCCATGCAGTTGCAATCAAAAAGTTTAGCAAGTATGTCGTTGAATCAAGAAGTACAGGAGTGTGTAGAGTTTTTTAATTCAGCACAGATAAAACTTTAAAAAATGGCAAATTTTTGTATATTTTGTTTTTATTAATCGTTGACAATATTTACAAAATGAAGTACAATAGTATTAAATGAGATATTTGACTCAAAGTTTTGCGTATATTAAAAAAACTTTTTTATTGTATGGCATGTTAGCATTAGTGCCTGCAATTCTTTTGGGATTATTTTGTACTCCATTGGACACTACAATTTTTTGGATATTTTATCGTGGCAACAATGTTCATAATATTGGTGATATGTTTCATCTTGTTTTCAATGTACCGTTATATTCAAGAGTGTATCCTCTTGTGATCATCGTATTGTCGCTTATAATCTGTTGTAGTCTTACATACAACAGTATGGAAACTCATATGAAAGTTGGTAAGCTTACCATAGGCAATCCCATGCACGGAGTAAACTATACTGTTATCCCAGTCAGTATCACGCTTTTTTGGTTTATACTGTTTATCAATGTACTAAAATTTATTGTAACAGTTTTGGCATATGTCATTCACTTGTTATTTATAAACTCACAAGGTAGTGCATTTCCTGTATTTTTGATTGCAATGATGGCTGTAATTTTGGTTTTTTTGGTAGTTTCTATGGCTTTTTCTATGTTGCTTTGGATACCTGCTATGATAATGAGTGGATACAATTTTAGGGATATGGCAGCATACAGTATTAGACTTGTACAAAAAAATATTTGGCAGTTATTTATTTCTATGGCTGTCCCGTTGAGTGCAACGATAATTCTGCTGATTGTCTTAGCTGCAAGCCAAATCTCTGCAGCTCTGTTGACCGTACTTAGCGTTGCAATATATTTGTTTTGGATATTATATTTACAAAGTTTTAGTATGATTGCATACTTTGACTTGACAGAAAATGAACGAGCAGATTTGAGAATGGTCAATTTATAGACTTAAATGATTATGTGTAGTTGAAATAAAACGGTATAATTTGTGCTAAATTGTACTGTTTTTGATTATACTATTCATATGACTTCATGGTACAAATTGGACAATGTGGGGCATTTGTATGCTTGCGTAGCTAATTCTAAATGGAGTGGAATATTTAGGTTGTCTGCAGTTTTGCAACAAAAAGTTAATCAAAACATATTACAGCAAGCGCTAGATTGCACTATGTCAAAGTTTGACTTTCATAATGTGAGGTTGCGTTCGGGTATTTTTTGGCATTATTTTGAACCTAATAAAAAAAAAATCGTGGTACAAAATGAGTGCAATTATCCGTGTAGTCTTATGGATGTGAATAGACAGCGACATTTACTGCGTGTGCTTTATCACAATTGCAGAATATCTGTTGAATTTTTTCATGCTATTTGTGACGGTGGAGGAGGGTGGCTGTTTTTTAATTGTCTGTTACATAAATACTTAGTGTTGTGTGGGCATTGTGATGGACTTGATGATTGCATAAAATTTATTGATTATGACAAAGAAAATTTTGATGCTTTTAAAAGTACAGCAGACTTACATTTTGGTAAACTTTGTAGAAAGACCCCAAAAGCGTATCTAATAGACTACAAGACTTGTCAAAGTGATGGCTACTGGCTTACGCATGGAGAGATGAATACAAATCTTTTGAAAGCTCTGGCTAAAAAATACAGTGTAAAAGTGGGGCAACTGTTGACAGCTGTCTTAGCTTTTGGTATTTATCTCTATAAGCAGGATAGAAGCAAAAAACTATTTGCAAAAAAAAATGAACCAGTAGTGGTCAATGTTTCTTACGATTTGAGAAAAAAATTTGGTGTATCAGCGTTGCGTAATTTTTTTAGTTATGCGCTTTTTGAGTTGTCTGACAAAAAGCACACATTGGACAGTGTAATTGCAGAGGTTGCAGATTTTTATAAAAAAATTGACAGTGATTATTTGCTCAAAGCAATAAACACCAATGTGAGAGATCAACAAAAATTATTTAATAGACTTGTACCGCTGTGTATAAAAAAGCCTTTGATAAATTATGCATACAATGCATGGGGAGAAAAGCTAGCCAGTATAAGTTTTTCTAACTATGGCAACGCTGATGTGCCAGCGTGTTTTGCTAATCACATTGTTAGACTGGAATCTGCCAACGGCGTGGCAAAGGTAGGCAGGGTTCTGGAATGCTCTTCTGTTTCCTTTAATGACAAAACAGTCCTTACTTTTTGTAGCAAAAGTAAGGATACTTTGGTTGAACGCATAGTGTTTGGACAGCTTGTAGAATTGGGATTGCAAGTTGGAGTTGTTAGAAATTGATTATGAAATGTAATACTTGTTGTGTGAATGTTGATAGTAGCCATACAAATTGCCCTCTATGTGGCAATATCGTTTTGGGCAATGATGGCTGTCAGTCTGTGCTTTCTTACTGTAAAGTTGACATAGGCAGTCTAAAAAAAGAAGTCAGAACACTTAAATATAGATGGCTTTTAATTTGTATTTTTATACTTGTACTGTTAAACTTTTATACCAAATCTAATCCAAATTTTGCTTATAAAACAGAGATTTTTTGGTTCAGTTTTTCAATCTTCTTTTATTTATTAATAAAAGAAGTCTTTTTACCAGCTTTTTTTAGTAAGCGTGTGATTTGGCGGGATTGCATTAAAGCGTTGATGATTATGTCTGTAATGCTGGTGTTCATTGATATTCAAAATAGTAGTCTGACATGGAGCATTGCTTTTGTTTTGCCAATTCTAGCAGGATTTTGTAGCGTGCTATGCTTTGCAATCGTTAAACTATTTGAACAAGAATTACTAAATGCCATTTTTTTTAGTATAGTTTTGGCAGTATTCAATATTTTTCTGTTTTTTGCCAACATTTGCTTGCTTTTTATCTTTAATTGGTATAAAATAAACTTGACAATAGTTTTTGTCTCACTTTGCATTTGCCTGTCAGTTTTTTTGTACTTTGTACTTTTTGAGTACAGTGGTTTAAAAGATAGCACAGAAGCAAAATTGCATGTATAAATAGTACTTTGAGGATATACACATGACAAATAAATTACGCTATCTTACTGCTGGTGAATCACATGGCAAGGCATTAGTAGCCATTATTGACGGATTCCCTTCTGGATTGAAAATTGATATAGAAAAACTGAACACAGAGTTGCAGGCTAGGCAGACGACTTTTGGTAGGGGAAAACGCAGTGAAATTGAATGTGATACAATTCAATTTTTGTCTGGCTTGCGAGGCACAGTTACGACTGGTAATCCAATTTCTTTTTTGATATTCAACCAAGATGCTTGGGCAGAATTGGACTGTATTAAAGGTGATAACAATGCAAAACCTATACATAGACCACGCCCTGGACATGCAGATTATGCAGGTTGTGTAAAATTCGATACCATAGATGCTCGAAATATATCGGAGCGCGCAAGTGCAAGGGAAACGGCTACTAGGTGTGCTGTAGGTATAATTTGCAATCAGCTTTTGGACAGATTGGGAATTAAAGTGTATGGTGCTGTTAAACAAATAGGCAAAGTTTCTACTACAATAGACATAAAGAACATAGAGCAGCTTAGCAAAAAAAGTACAAAAATTTTGGGTTGTTACAGTTATGTCGACTCACGCTTGATGGTCAACCAAATTGATCTTGCAATGCAGAATAATGATAGTATTGGGGGTAAAATTGTTCTTATAGCAAAAGGCATGCCAGCAGGAATTGGGTCATACACTCAATATGATAAAAAGTTGAGTGTTGCCATATGTGCACAACTGACCAGTTTGCAGACTGTTAAAAGTGTAGAGTTTGGAATGGGTGACGCAGTCAGCTACAATTTTGGAAGCCAAGTTCATGATGAGATTTTATATGATAAAAGTGGAGAAATAGTGCATAAAACCAACCATGCAGGAGGCATAACAGGGGGCATGACCAATGGAAATGATATCGTGGTATCCTGTGCTTTAAAGCCAATTCCCACAATTTTGAAAGGAATGAATACAGTAAATTTTGCAACCAAAACAAACCAAAAAAATACTTACGAAAGGAGTGACATTTGCCATGTTCCTGCTGCTTGTGTAGTCGCAAAGAATTTACTTGCTTTTACTTTGTTGCAAGCTTTAATAGACCACACAGGGGCGGACACAGTAGAGCAAATTGAATGGGCATTATCTTAAATTGAATGAATATACCAATAGTCGATAAGAATATCATTGTAGGCAATCTTAGGCAAGACATACGAGAAATTGTCATTGCTGACAATTACTTTATTGTCACCGATGACAATGTCTTTGCGTTGTATCCAGCACTTTTTGAAGGTGCCAAAGTTTTTGTATTGTCGGACAGTGAATTTTCTAAAAATCTTAATAGCGTTCAAACAATCATTGAGTGTATGTTAAATCAAGGTTGCAATAGAAACACGACTGTCGTCAGTGTTGGGGGCGGTGTTGTCAGTGATATTGCAGGGTTTGTGGCAGCTATATTTATGCGCGGTGTTGAGTGGGTCTGTGTGCCCACCACTTTGCTAGCACAAGTTGACGCTGGACTTGGAGGCAAGACTGCGGTAAATTTGAAGAATTATAAAAATATTGTGGGTGCATTTTGGTTGCCAAAAAGCGTGCTTTGTGATATAAATATGTTGGCTACCTTGAATGAACAACAATGGTTAAGTGGTGTGGGTGAAGTGGTAAAGACAAGCTTATTAAACGCAAGTTTGTGGGGATACTTAAATGACAATTTACAGTCGCTGATGTTAAAAGACTGGAAAATTGTTAAAGAAATAATTAATCAGTGTATTGCCATTAAATCACAGATAGTTGCACTTGACTTAAACGAAGCTGGATTGCGTCGTCATCTAAATGTAGGGCACACATTGGGGCACGCTATTGAGAGCTGGGACAATTTTAGATTGACACATGGTGAGTATGTTCTGTTGGGTATAAAGTATGAAACTGAACTTTTTGCAGGCAATATAAATCAAGATTATCTTGATGAGATTAGGATAATTTTAAAAAAACTAATTGTAAGTACTGTTGCATTTGACGTGCGCGAAGTTGTAGAAAACGCAACGAAAGATAAAAAAAATAAGGGCAATAATATAGTTTTTATTGTCCCAACAGATAAAGGTAAAGTTGATTATTTTGATAAAGAGCCAAAAGAAGTTGTAAAGCTTTTGCAACAAGTTCTGTAATCTATTACTTAAAACAAAAATTGCAAATGAAAAAAAACACAGCAATGAAAATACAAGCTCCTCCGGATAAGAGTATAACGCATAGAGCTATTATATTGTGTGCAATTGCAAAGGGGCGTTGTACCGTTTTTAATCCTTTGTTCTGTCTTGACACATTGGCTACACTGGATTGTATGACTAGATTGGGTGCTAATATTGAAACGAGAGACAATAAATTAGTGTTTGCTGGTGAAATAAAATTTTGTAAAAATGTAGTTTTAAATGCTATGAACAGTGGAACAACGATGAGATTGCTTACCGGGTTGACATCTAGTATTGAAGATATGAGGTGTACAATTTATGGTGACAAAAGTTTAAACTCACGCCCACAAATGCGAACAGTCCAACCGTTGAATCAAAGAGGAGCAAAAATAAACATCCATGGCAACTTTGCTCCTCTTAATATATCTGGCTCAAA
>JAITUJ010000080.1 GCA_031286385.1 Clostridiales bacterium
GTTAGGGATTTGCATCTCCTTCATAATGTAAAACTAGAAAGTATTGCAATTTTGACACGGTCAAGAGATTGGTTTGCATACAAACTTTGTAGTGCATTAAATGATTTGCAACTTTCCGCAAAAATGCAACATCATGCAAGCGTATTTGAGTGCCCAGAGCTTGCCGCAATCATATGTTTTTTGGCTATAATTGACTACCAAAAAAATGATATAGCCATGGCAACTGTTTTAAAAAGTCAATTTTATGATTTGAGTGACCAGCAATTGTCGACCATAGTATCCACTTGTAAGTGTTCTAGCTTTGTCGAAAGTTGCCAAAACTATGCAAGCTCACAAAAAAACGATGACTTATCAAAAAAGTTAACACAGTTTTTTGACAAGTTAGAGCGATATTCTGTCTTAAAACACAGTCTAACAGTGTGCCAACTTGCACATACTATTATAGCTGACCACAATTTTACTATGGCTTTGCAAGGTAGAGAGGATTACAGTTTGCAAACCATGTATTTATACTTAAATGATTTAAATAGTCACCCTTACCAAAATGACTTATCAAGGTTTGTACAGTCTGTTTTTCAAAATCCACCCAAAATAGAGCATGAACAAGAGAGTACAAACTGTATAACAATCATGACCGTGCATGGCTCAAAAGGCTTAGAGTTTGACTATTTAATTGTTGCAAATCCCACTGCGACATTTAATATTGACGACACAAAAGATAAGTTTCTATTGCACAGCGATTTTGGTTTGGTAAGCAAGTATTATGACATACAAAATAGACAGACGGTAACCAATGCAGTTTACGAATTGGCAAAAGAAGATATATCTTATGTCAGTAAATGCGAGCAAATGCGACTGTTATATGTGGCTTTAACGAGAGCAAAAATACAGCTCACTATATTTATGGACAGCAGTGCAAAGCGTGTAAGTGTAGGTCACGATGTCACAAGATGGTCGGATTGGATATATCCTGCACTTGCAAAGTCAAATGCATTGGTAGAGTATTTGCAAAGTGACGATAATAGTGACGATGTTTTTGATTTAAATCAGGAAAACACGCATAAAGTTTTTGGCAATCCTGATTGTAAACTTGTAGAAAGTATACAACAGTGTACTGTCAGTTGGGACATATCACAAAAAGTTTTTAAATCATCTGTTACTAAACTATTAAAAACAGAAGAATACGAACCTATACTATTTGATGAGCAAAACATTGAAATTGGTCTTGCTTATCATAGGGCATTGCAGTTTATAGACTTTAATTTGGAATTTGAGCAGGCGTATACAAATTTGGAAAAGTACATGGTAGGCTTGGATAAAAAGGTTTTGAGAAATGCACACAGCAAAATTAAAAGTCTAATTGGCAAAGCAAAGATATACAGGGAGCGAACATTTATATTAAATGCAAGTGACTTAAATTTAAACACTACTTTGATACAGGGAATGATTGATTTGATAATAGTAGACAAAGGAAAAGCGACTATTGTAGATTATAAGTACACTACAAAAGGTGATAGAATGTCAAGCTATTGCAAACAATTGCAGATTTATTCAGAGGCAGTAAAACGCATAATTGGATTGGATGTACACAGCAAATTTGTTTATGACATAGTCAAAGGTCAATTGATAGAAGCTTGACATTTATAAAACTAACTTACTTTTATAGTACAAAATACCAATTTTTGCAACATGCCTAAAAATAAGAATACACATTTATACAAGCCAGCGAGGCGCCTTTGTAGATTTATGCGCTTTGTTCCATTTTCTAATAGCATACTTTTGTCAAGGCTTGCAACAAGTTTTAGGTTTTATAAATCAATACACAAGGCAAGATTGTTTAAGTTTAAAGTAAATTATAAAAACTTTGTTTCAAAATGTAGACTATATGTCAGCAGTGTTCAAAAAGCCAAACCTCTAATAATTTTTTTTCATGGTGGAGGGTTTGTTTATGGAGGAATGAACAGTGCTGATGGGGCTTTGCAAGATATGTGTTTTGGTCTTGATTGCAATATTCTTGCAATCAAATATGCACTGGCTCCCAAATTTAAGTTTCCTTTTGCTGTCCATCAGTGCACCTATATAGTGGGGTTGATAACAGAGCAAAACAGCAGTTTTGTTAAAGATTTCCCCATTTGTTTTAACGATATCATATTGATGGGGGACAGTGCTGGCGGTAATATAGCCATACAAGTGGCCATAGCATTTAGGCAGAAATCACAAAACAAAAAGATGCAACACCAGATTGTATACTTATTTTTGTTGTATCCTCTTGTAGAACTTGTAGATAAATGTTCCTGTTGCAAGTACCCCTCTATTCAAACTTTTGAAAAGGGCTATTTGTTGACCAAAAAAAGTCTTCTAAAAATTACAAAAAATTATTTGCCAAAAGGTCAAACATCTGCATGTTATGCCAGTATAGTCAATTGTGACTTGACTCATCTGCCCCCTTCAATAATCTTTGCTTGTGGTTTTGATCCGCTGTTTGACCAAGTTGTGAGTCTGCACAAATATTTAAAGCAGTCAGACAATGTCAGTTCACTTGTTTATTATCACAATATCACGCACGGTTACTTTGCCATGTTCGACCAGTTTATAAAGCGCACCATAGATTGTTTACAATTTATTTATGAACAATTTGAAAATATTGTGTAAAATATATTGACAAAACAGTATATTTGTGGTATAATATTAGGTATTGTGAAAAAAACTTTAAATTATTCTATAAAAGTATTTGTGGTTTTTTTGTCGCTTATATTATTATTTTTTTGCTATGAGCCCAGTGACAAACAAGACTATATGATTGCGACGATTGCACTATGTGTACTGTTTATAGGTTTTTTATTTTTTTCATTTTTTGTGTCACTTTTTAAAGTTCGGTGGTTGTTATCTTCGGTATCTTTATGGTC
>JAITUJ010000005.1 GCA_031286385.1 Clostridiales bacterium
GTAAATTGATAGACAGTATCAAGGACACTAGCAAGTCAGAGGCTGATACTCAAAACATGCTAAATGAAATGCGTGAAATAAAAGATCAGTTATTTGCAGTGAGTATGGCAAATGTAGGTGACGACGATACGGATGAATTCGAAAACTATAATAAAATAATAGTCAACGAAATATCGGCACTTAGAGATCAAGTAGATTTTATAAAAGACGCTCAAAAACCGAGTCAAAGATCATTAGATGACGTTGTAGCTGAAATTGAGGAGATTAAACTTGCTTTGTCAGGTACCAATGAAAAGATAACTTCAAATAGTGATGAGATTGATGCTAAGTTGGATCGTTTGCGAGATGAAATGATAGAGCTCAAACAGTCTGATGTAAACACGAACATATCAGTTTTGCAAGAAATAGCTAGCTTGAAAGATGAGTTGAAAAATATAAAAAAGTCCGACTGATATAATAAATTTAATTTAAATAAAAATCTACCATACACTATTTTAATGATGCATGGTAGATTTTTATTTGATGGTTTAGTGTTAATGTGAAAATATGGAGTATAAGTAAGTATATTCAATTCATAAATACTTTGAATTTGTTCGTTAGGCTTATGAATTTGTTTAATAGAAAGTATAAGCATCAATGCAAAAGCAATCTTTAATGCAAATTGTACTATAAAAATTTTTTATAGATAAATTAGCTTGACTAATTTTCCAAAATATTGTACACTTTTATTATGGATTATTCAAACAATTTGGACAACAATAATGTTGTTACAATAGAGCAGATGCAACGCCAAAGGAAAAAGAAAAGACCAAAAAAGATTTTAAAGACGGTGGATCTATCGCACATCGAAAGGTATCAAGTAGAGTTCAATGTAGGTCTAGATGATGAACAAATCTATAAACGCAATGAACAAGGCTTGTATAATAAAGCTATGGATGTCAAAGGGAAGACATACAAGGGCATCTTTTTTAGTAATCTTTTTACTTTTTTCAACTTTTTGACTTTTGGAATTGCAGTAGCATTGTTGTTGTCAGGAGCGGCAGCAGCACAGTTATTCTTTATGCTAATTATAATAATCAATATTACCTTAGGAATCTGGCAGGAGTGTAGAGCAAAACACATTGTTGGCAAGTTGACACTTGTCAGTGCACCTACTGCAACAGTTGTTAGAAAAAAAAGTAAATCTAGTATACCAATTGACGAAGTTGTTTTAGATGATGTAATATTTTTGACGCAAGGTAAGCAAGTGCCCTCTGATTCCATTGTAATTAGAGGAGAAATAGAAGTAAACGAGGCCATGCTTACAGGAGAGAGTGTGCCTATTCAAAAAAAACATGGTGATATGGTTTTGGCTGGCAGTTTTGTTTCTGCGGGTAATTGTTACGCAAAAGTGGAAAAAGTAGGCAGTGCAAATTATAGTGAACAATTGGCTAGTCAAGCTAAAAGATATAAAAGACCGCGTTCAGAGTTGCAGAACAGTATCAGACAGATTATTAAGGTTGTATCAATTTTTATTTTTCCTATAATTGTTTTGTTGATGTTTTTTGGTCTGAGAGATAGTAAGCCGATTGACGATATAATATTTAGTATTTCAGGTTCAATTATAGGCATGATCCCAGCTGGCATGTTTTTATTAACCAGTGTTGCACTTTTTGTAGGACAATCGCGACTTGCAAAAAAACATGTGCTGGTTCAGGACTTGTATTGCATAGAAATGTTGGCTAGGGTCAATGTTCTTTGCCTTGATAAGACAGGAACCATAACAGATGGTACAATGCAAGTAAATAAAGTTATTGAAATTAAAGCCAATATGCCTGAAAATTTTGGTGTAAAAGAAATTATCTCTTCTATGCTTAGTGCCACAAAAGACAACAATCAAACTGCACTGTCACTAGCAGAACATTTTGGTTATGCATCTGCTAGTACAAAACATGTTTTGAAGTTGGTTGAGGCATTGCCTTTTAGTAGTCAACGCAAGATGTCCGTTGTGGAATTTGAGGGTGAAGGGACATTTTTTTTGGGAGCACCTGAATTTGTGCTAAAAGATATGGGTCAACGGTTGGAGAAATTAGTAGAGGACCATGCCAATGAAGGGTTTAGAGTTTTGGTGTTAGCTCAAAGCAGTGGAGAGATAAAAGGTAGTGAAAAGTTGCCATTGTCAAGTACACGCAAAGCCTTGGCATTGATAATTGTAGAAGACCATATTAGAGAAGATGCTTATGGAACTATTGAGTGGTTTAAAAACAACAATGTCAATGTAAAAGTAATATCTGGCGACAATCCGATAACCGTATCAGAAGTGGCTAAGCGAGTGGGTATAGAGAAGGCAGAGCTATACTTATCTTTGCATGGTTTGTCTGACCAAGAGGTCATAGAGGCCGCCTCTAAGTATACAGTATTTGGTAGGGTTACACCTGAGCAAAAAAAACTTTTAGTAAAAGCATTAAAGTCCAAAGGTAACACAGTAGCCATGACAGGTGATGGCGTAAATGATATTCTGGCCATGCGTGAGTCTGACTGTGCTATAAGTATAGCTTCGGGCAGTGAGGCTGCGCGCAATGCAAGCCACTTGGTATTGATGGATTCCAACTTTGGGTCAATGCCCAATGTTGTAGCAGAGGGTAGACGCGTTATAAATAATATACAAAAGTCATCGTCACTTTTTTTGATGAAAACTATGATGAGTATTGGTTTGACTGCCGTAGTACTGTTTAATCTAGCTATTCCTAGGGAAAACCCATGGATGACTTCCTATCCGTTATATACAAACAACTTGTTGCCTATGGAACTTTTGGTTATAGGGATACCTAGTACTTTTTTAGCATTACAAGCCAATAAAAGTATAATAAGTGGAAAGTTTATTAGCAATGTTTTAAGTCAATCTATACCAGGTGGATTTGCAATTTTGATAAGTATTTTATCTATATATTTTTTCAGAGAACAGTTGGGCATACCAAGTGATTCTACTGGAAATCAGGTTTTGACAAGTATGTTGGTTTTGGTAATAACTTTTACTGGTCTAATTGTTTTGTTTAGAATATCACAACCACTTGACACATTTAGGACTGTACTAGTAGTGTTGATGGTTTCTTTCAGTTTAATTATTTTGGCATTAATGGGTGATTTTTTTGGAGTAAAATATTTGCCAACTTTCTTAGGAGGTGCAGAAAGTAAGAACAGTGCATTGAGTTTTACTCAAACTACTTTCTTATTTGCAGTAATACTCTCATCATACAGTGTAATTAGTTTGTTAGTAACAACTTTGAAAAAAATAAAAGTGTAATTTGTTCTAAAAAATTGACTGACGAAACAGCAACTAAAGACAGTGATAGATAAAATTTACGCAACGCAGAATGTCCATGTTTGCTGTATGAAGAAGAAGTTTTTGCTGATAGTAAATGGTATATTAATAAGAAAGAATAAAAGATTGCAATCAGTCTTGGAACTGGTTGTAATCTTTTGTTTCAACTGTCAAACAGTTGCAGGGCAAGTCACTCCAAGACAGAGGGGTGTGATTACTATGTGTTGTAACCCATGAGTTAGAAAAATCGGAATTTGACGCCTTCGTGCGCGATTTGATAGGGGACTATGATTTTACAAAACAAAATACTGACTTGATACTCTGCTCAAATTGTGTGGTCAACGATCTAACAGGCAATTACAATATACTGCTTAAATATGCTTGACATTATAGTGCAATTAATGGTTTAATATAGGTATACCATAATGACATATGATTGTGAACACAAAATTAGAAATACGCGCATTTACAGTTGTGCAAATAAAGTCGTCAGCTTAGACAAAACGATGCAGTTGTTATCTTATTTGTTGATTGGTTTATTTTGCTTACTAGTAATCCTTTTGTTAAATTCTCAAAGCCTTTTAGAGTCAAGTATTTATATACTGTTTGGAATTTGTTTATTTATTCCAATTTTGTTAATTTACATCTTTAATGCAAAACAAAAAAAGTTTTTGACAGTTCAATGGCAATACGTAGTTAAAGATGGGCTGTTTAAAGTTTATCAGATTTATAAAAGAAAAAAGGAAATTGTAAAAGTACCACTAGATTGCATTGTACAGTTTGGAAAATATACATCTACAAATGGACAAGGTAAAAAAAACAAAAAACTCAATGCATTTTGCAATAGTGACAGTCAAAATTTGAACTTTGTCTTGATAGATTTTTTAGGAAAGAGAACGATTATTTTATGTGAGTTAAATTTTGAAATGATATTAACAATAAAAAGGCAGGTATTAGAATGATTCAAGATGAAGTTATATATTTAGATAATGCCGCTACTGTGCGTGCTTTTGACAGCGTTATAAACTATGCTAGTAAAATAGAAAGCGAATTTTTTTTCAATTCAGAAGCTTTGTATGAACCTAGTCGTTTAGTTAGAGAATCAATAGAAGAAGTGAGGAAATTGGTTGCTCAAACCATAGGAGCCCAAAGCGAGGAAATCTTTTTTGTAGGCTCTGCAACGGAGGCAAATAATTGGGCAATTAAGTCAGGAGCAAAAAACAAAAAAGGGACAATTGTAACAAGTTTGATGGAACACCCATCTGTATTTAATACAGTGCAGTTTGAAAAATCCAAAGTTCTTTTAGTAAATATTATTAGTGGAAAAGTAGATTTGGAGCATTTAAAGACACTTTTAAATGCTGAAACAACTTTGGTGAGTATTACTCATGTGTGTGGTCAAACTGGTGCAATAAACGACATAAAAGCTATTGCAAAGTTGACAAGACAACTTGCTCCAAACGCATTGATTCACAGTGATGGTGTTCAAGCGTGGTTGAAATGTAAATTTGACATAAAAGATTTAGATGTAGATTTGTATACAATGTCAGCGCATAAAATTGGTGGACTAAAAGGTCTAGGTATACTTTATATAAAAAAGGATTTGTTTTTATCCCCTTTATTAGTGGGCGGAAATCAAGAAGGGTTGAGGAGAGCAGGGACTGTAAACAATGCAGCTGTATTATCCTTGAATTATGCAATAAATGATTATTTGGCATTACCTACTGAACACTATGTAACATTGCATAATATGGCAGTTTTTATGTTGAAAAGACCAGATGTATTAATTTTGAATTCTGATACCCACCAAATTTTTACTGCTTGTTTTGCAGGTATACAAGCGGAAATTTTGCAAAGATTACTATCTGATAGCGGAGTTTTAGTAGGTATAGGATCCGCTTGTTCTAGTAAAGATAGAGTTAACAGACTGTTAAAGGCAATGAGAGTAGAAGATAAATATGTAAATGGAGCAATTAGGCTTAGTTTTGGCCCTTACAATAATTTAGAACAAATTATCACAGCATGCGATTTGATAAATGCTACTATTGATAGAATAAAAAATATGGAGAGGATTTAAATGGATTTTACAAAAGGGGAATTAGTTCAAGATTTTGATGCAAAAAGAAAAAAGAACGAAATTGAATTAGATGATACACAACGCTGCATAGTTTTGCGTTATGCCGAATTGCATCTCAAGGGCAAAAACAAAAGTTTTTTTGAAAAAAAACTGATAAGCAATATTAAACTAGCTTTAGCAAATTATGAGTGTAAACTTTTAGTAAGTAGGGGCAGATATGAGATAGTAGACTTCAATATTGAAGATGAAAGGCTTATATTGTATGAGCTGTCTTTTATTTTTGGGTTGCATTCTTTTAGTGTTGCAAGTTGTTGCAAAAGCAATTTGAATGACATTTGTAAAACTGCACTAGGCATGTATAATAACAAAAATGGAACTTTTAAATTAAAAACGAACAGAGCGGACAAAAGTTATCCTCTGTCGTCTTATGAGATATCTTCTAGTGTGGGCAACCATATTTTGCAAAATGCAAGTGGATCAAAAGTAGATTTACATTATCCAAAAACTGTTCTGAATGTAGATGTCAGAGAAAATGGGAAAGTGTTTGTGTTTACAGAGACGATTAATGGCGCTGGGGGTATGCCTTATGGTACGGCAGGAAAAGGGCTGCTGTTGTTGTCTGGTGGGATAGATAGTCCAGTTGCAGGAATACAAGTGGCCAAGAGAGGATTAGAACTATTTGCAGTTCACTTTTGGTCATATCCTTACACTAGTGAGTCTGCAAAGCAAAAAGTATTGAGTCTTGTTAAGATTATGTCAAATTATTGTCCGAAAATGCAACTTTGTGTAGTGTCTTTCACAGAGATTCAAGAGGCTATTAGAGATTTTTGCGAAGATAGTTATATGATTACTATCATCAGAAGATGCATGATGATGATAGCACAGAAACTTGCAGTAAAATTTGGTGCTCAATGTATCGTCACTGGTGAGAGTTTAGGACAAGTGGCAAGTCAAACGCTAGAAAGTATAAATGTAACCAACAATTCAATACAAGATATACCAGTTTTGCGACCACTTATTGGGTATGATAAAGAAGAAATAATAAGCTTAGCAAAAAAAATAGGAACATACAACACTTCAATTTTGCCATATGAAGACTGTTGTAATGTCTTTCACCCAAAGAATCCAGTCACAAAGCCTACAAGGGAGAGAGCTATGCTAAATCAAAACAAAATTCCAAATTTGCAACAACTGATTGAGAATGCAGTAAACAATGCTGAATCAATTTAAGTAACTACATAGCAAAAAATATTAATAAGTAAAAAATAAATAGTTATTTAGCAATAAATAATGAAATTAGGAAATTTATTAAACGGCTTTAATAAATGTTAGAGTTGTTTTAATAATTATAATGATTGATTTCTTTAAACATGGTCATTGGAATAGATAATATCTGTGCTTTTGTACAATTTTGGTTTTATCTTTTTATCTAGTTTTACAAATAAATAGCTCACACTCCACTGTACTACCACTGTGCATAAAATCAACAGTAAATAATAAATAATATTTATCTCAAATAATGTATTGGATACAGTAAAGCTAAATTTTGGGAACAAATTGTACACTGCTACTATTGGATTATAAAATCTTGATGTGTAAAAGAAATTAAATTCAAATATTTCATTTGTAAAAACTAGTACTACAAACAAAGGGAGTATCCAATACAGATTCCTTGTAGAAGTTTTTGTATCCGGTTTGATTTCTTTGCTTAGTAGCAAGTAAATGCTTATAGTAAAAAACAAATGATGCATTGTATTGGATTCAAAAGTTCTTGCAACAAAGAAGTCAGAATGATATTCTACTCCTAAAATGACATTAAAAAAGCCACCCAAAATCCCGAAAACCAAGATGTAGTTATCCAAAGATTTATTTTTAAAAAATAGTCTTAATACTAAAAAAATGGAAGCTAAATTGCAAATATTTAACGGGAGCATTTGATAAAATGGTATGTTATAAAAGAACTTGAAAATCATCAATATTAAAACTACAACAGAAAATACTGTAAGTAAAATCTCATGTGTTCTTTTTGTGGTCACTAGTATAAAAAGTGCAAAGGGTGTTGTTAAAGTTGTGATAATCAACATGCAATGCAACAGTCCAAATTTTGCAAAATTGTCACTTGTCAAAAATGCAAGACCAAAGCTACTGAGAATTACACAAAATACACACAAAAATGTAAACTTTGTATTGTCAAGTTTTTTTGATTTTAGTCTTTTTACTGCCAAAATAAATAGCATGATAGCTAGTACATTTAAAACTACCAAAGATGTTATAGATAAAATTTTTTGTATTCCCATATTTTATAAAAATAAATGGTGTCAATTCAACCAAAATATTAAATGCGTAACTTAGTTTTGATTGGAAAGGAGTATTGAGTGCCTCTTGAATATATGATACGGATAGAGTTGCAAATTTAATTTGGTAAACAAAGAGCGAGCGGCATGAGCAGAGTGAATGGAAAATCACTTACAAGAATTCTTAAAAAATATGTCTATTGACTAAGTTATGAAATATTCAAGTAATTTTTAGTGAACAAGGGTGTGTCCCTTGTGTATTAAACAGGAGCATATGCCATAATGACATACGCCCTCTTTATTGCCAAGTCAAAGAATAAAATAAGACTACAATTTTATTTTGGGCAGGACACTGGTTTGCTAGATTTAGACGACGCACTTGTGTTGTATCTCATTGTACTAAATGGTTGACTTAACCCTCTCTCTTTGCTCTCTTTCACTGCAACAATCCTTTCTACAAACTTGCCAACCTAATTTAGGCAATCATTACTATATTTTATTCAGTGTTATATGTGGTGGGCGTTCGGGGACTCGAACCCTGGACCTACTGATTAAGAGTCAGCTGCTCTACCAACTGAGCTAAACGCCCTAAATATTGTAAAGTAAAATTTTATTGGCGGAGAGAAGAGGATTTGAACCTCCGAAGGCTTTCACCTTTCTTGCTTTCCAAGCAAGTGCCATAGACCTCTCGACCATCTCTCCATAGCTTTTAAGGTAATTATACAACAAATGATATATAAAAGTCAACTAAAAAGCAACTTTTAATAGATAAAATTAATGTTTTTATTAATTTTATCCTAAAATAATCAATTGATGTAGTTTTTTTTTTTAATTGTTGGTACGCTTGTTGGTATGTTTGTATATTTTATAGTTTCAGATAAGAATGATGGTTGACAAATTGAGTAATATCAGTTATAATTGATGAAAGGAGTACGGAATGTATACAGTGACATTAAAACAAGCACAAGAAATTTATGATATTTTGAACATACCAGAATTTCAGAGAGATTACAAGAATATACATTTAGATGTCAGTGATTTGCAAGAAAGTGAAGAGTTTGAGAATTATATGATAGGTGAAGCTTTGTCTACAAGAGCAAAGAATCAGAAACCAGTTGACGCAATGCAAGCATTGACAGAGTTAGAACAAAAGTATGTAAAATGAATTTTTTGTAGAGATACAGCTTGATGTCTTGACAGATATAGAGAATTTTGCAGATTCTATAATAGAGCATTTTAAGAATGAGCAAGCTACAAAGAATGTTGTTAGAAAGATAAGAATAGCTATATCAAAGCTTAGTATTCGGCATTGAGTTATCCTTTGTTGAAAAGCAGGAGAAATAAAAAGTTAGGTTATCGCAGGTTTGTTGTAGGTGACTATATAATTTTATATAGTGTCAATGAAAGCAATAAAATCGTTTTAGTTGAGAGAGTTTTTCATACTTTGCAAGATTATAAAAAGCAAGTATAATTTTTAAACAATGATGTTAAGACGCAACATTAAGATAGATGTTTGTGCTTTTTTGAATGTTGTTCTTTATAGAATTCAGATTGCAGTAAAATAGCATTTGCATACTATATATAGTATGCTTTTATGTGATATCTAGCTCCAAGCAAGTGCCATAGACCTCTCGACCATCTCTGCATAGTTTTGAGGTAACCATACAATAAATGATGCATAAAAGTCAACTAAAAAGTAGGTGAAATTTTGTTTTATATAATAGGTTGTTATAGTATAATAGGTTATTGTAAATGATGGGCTTGTATTGAATGGTTCTTTGTCCCATTATACATAGCATCTAGGTTGGTGTAGGGTCATTTTATAAATAATCAAATTTTTATATTTTTAATAACTCATTGCCAAAGTACAGATCTCCATCAAATTTTTTGCAGACATTAAAAAGTATATCTGCCTTTTTATCAATGTCAATGATTGAATTTTGTGTAGTATTTAAAAAGTTTTTTATGTCATTATTTTTTATTAAGGCACTGTCAGGCAACATTGATAAGAGTTTGATACTGCTTTTTTTCACTCCTAACACCTTAAAAGGGACTCTTATATCTTGACTTTTTTTTATTAAATCTTTTGTAATATTTAAGTAATTTTGTAATATTGCGCGCTTTATTCTGCTGTAAATGTATCTCTTTGATTTAGTTTTTTGGATTATGGTGTGCAAATCACTACTTTTTTTAGCAAAGTTTAGAATTCTAAATTCTAGACCTTCCTCTATACTGTTAATGCTTTTTAGTTGTTCGGTTGATGTGTTTTTTAGTGTATTTATCAAAATTCCATTGTATATTTTATCATCTAAGTCAATTTTAAAATTGTCAATATTATATGGCAAATACTTTTCTATCTCACTCAAATTGCCTTGTGAAATTTGTTGTCGCAAAGCCGTAGAAGATGTATGAGGCAGTGTCAATTTTGTGCAATTGTAGTCATTTGACCTTTTGACTGGTAATGCAATAATTTGGCTTTTTTCTATATTTAATGCCTTTAAATACTCTATTGCAAGTATTGTGTTGGGTTTCAATGTAATGTTTGGTAGCCTTAACTGCTCCAATTTCATATTTATAGTTTTTTCCATTGCAGTAGGGTAAGATATCCCAGTTTGACAATTTTTAATCAAAGTTTGTCTAAAATTTTTTTCTTCACTTATTTTTGCAATTTGACTCAAATCCAATGTATTGTCACACTCTATCCCAAAAGATAAATGTGTTACAAAATTTAATTGAGTCAAAATTTTTATTGCGCCTTGTGCAAATAACTGTGCGTTTCCACTAGAATAAAGGGCAGGTAGTTGTAGTATTAAATCAGCACCATGGCTCAATGCATGTTGAGCTCTTGTATATTTATCCAACACACTAAGCGTCGCTCGCTGTGTTACGCTACCACTCATTAAACATACAACGTATCGGCAATCACTCAACTTTTTTGCTTGCTCAATATGATATTTGTGTCCACTGTGAAAAGGGTCATACTCGCAAATGATGGCGCATACTGAAAAATTATTTTTTAACATTGTTTGTAAAAGTCCTTGTTAATTTTTATAAAATGTTGTATAATTTAAGTATACCATTGTAAAGGAAAAAAATCAAATGAATAATGTAGTTAGCCAGTTGAGAGATAAAGCAAGTAGATTGAACAAGCATATTATTTTGGCAGAAGGTGATGAGCCGCGCACAATTAAAGCTGCAAGGTTTTTAGTAGACAATAAAATTGCCAATGTTACTTTGATTGCAAGTTTACAGTCTATTAAAAAATCACAACCCAATGTGTCTTTGGAGCACATAAATATTATTGATCCAAACGAGGACAACACGGATATGGTTAATTTGTTGTACAATTTGCGTAAGTCAAAAGGTATGACAGAGCAACAAGCAAATGAGCTAGCAAAAAATCCACTATACCTTGCTGCACTGTTCACGCAAAGTGGAAAAGCAGACGGCATGGTAGCAGGAGCGATAAACAGTACAGGTGATGTGTTGCGGCCAGCATTGCAGATTATCAAGACTGCACAAGGTATCAGCACAGTCAGTAGTTGTTTTATCATTGCTTTGCCTGATTACAGTCCTTATTTTTCAAAAAACTCACTGTTATTTATGGGGGACTGTGCTGTCAATATAGAACCAGATTCTCAACAGCTTGCAAGCATTGCAATAGCATCTGCTAACACAGCAAAACAGATGTTGGGCGTTGAGCCTAAGATAGCAATGTTGTCTTTTAGCACAAAGGGTAGTGCACAGCACCAATTTGTAGATAAGGTAGTCCAAGCAACAGACATTGTAAAAAATTTGAGACCAGATTTGCAAGTCGATGGAGAGCTTCAAGCAGATGCTGCTTTAATAGAAAGTGTAGCACAGTTAAAAGCAAAAAATAGCAAGATTGCGGGGTTTGCAAATGTTTTAATTTTCCCTGATTTACAGTCTGGCAATATAGGCTATAAGCTTGTGCAACGCTTAGCTGGTGCACAAGCGATTGGTCCAGTGTGTCAAGGATTTAACAAACCAGTAAATGACTTGTCCAGAGGTTGTAGCGTAGAGGATATCATTACAGTAGTTGCAATTACAGCATTGCAAGCACAAAATTAAGATAAAGGATTATAATTTGATGAAAGTATTCGTAATAAACTGTGGCAGTAGTAGCCTAAAATATCAACTTTTTGACATGAAGAACGAGAGTGTCATAGCAAGAGGAATTGTAGACCGCATTGGTATAAATGAATCCTATGTGCAAATAGAGACAGAGAAAGGCAAATATAAGATTGTAAAAGAAATGCCAAACCATTCTGTTGCTATACAGTCCGTTTTAGATTTGCTGACGGACAGAAAACATGGGTGTATAGAAAATATGTCACAAATCAATGCCGTCGGACATAGAGTTGTGCATAGTGGAGAGGACTTTAATACAAGTGTAAAGATTGATAAATCAGTTTTGAAGATCATTGCAAGCAATGTAGAACTTGCTCCATTGCATATGCCTCCAAATATAGCTGGAATTGAGTCCTGCTTAAAGTCTATACCACATGCGCCGGCAGTTGCTGTATTCGACACCAGTTTTCACAGTTCAATTCCACAGTATGCCTACATGTATGCCCTTCCTTATGACGATTATAAAAATTATAAAATAAGGAAATATGGTTTTCATGGCACTAGTCATCAGTACGTATCTCAACAGGCACGACAAATCTTTAAGAAAGATGGAGATTTTAAGTTGATAGTGTGTCACTTGGGAAATGGTGCTAGTATAAGTGCTGTCAAGAATGACAAGTGTGTAGATACATCAATGGGATTTACACCATTAGATGGGCTTATTATGGGTACGCGTTCAGGTAGTATAGATGCTGCAATTTTGGAGTATTTAAGTAAAAAAACGGGTATGAGCTTGACGCAAGTTGTGGATTATCTCAATAAAAAAAGTGGAGTATTGGGGATTAGTGGTATTTCCAGTGATTTTAGAGATTTAGAACAAGCTTCAAAAGATGGCGATGAGAGAGCAAAACTAGCTATTGCAATGTTTGTGTACAGAGTGAAAACATTTATAGGAGCGTATTCTGCTTCGATGGGAGGTTTGGATATGGTAGTTTTCACTGCTGGTGTTGGAGAAAACTCTTCTTTAATAAGAGAGTATATATGTTACGATATGGAATATTTGGGAATAGATTTTGATAAGTCAAAAAATACATCTGCTATAAGAGGTTCTATTGCAGAGATAAGTTCGGATAAATCAAGAGTAAAAGTTCACATAATACCTACCAATGAGGAGTTAGTAATTGCGAGGGAGACATTAAAATTTTATAAATAGATTTTGTATCAATTATTTTTATAAAAGTGTAAATTTTGCAAATTTTTTAATTTGACAAAGTGTGCATTGTGAGATATAATATTGTTAGATTATAATTTTGTGTGTTTGTAATTTTGATGTCAAAGTTGCTTGATAAGTTTAAAGAAGTGCTCAAATTTGTTGATGATGCTTTTTTTCCAGAGCAAATAAAGTGCATTGCATGTAATGCCGAACTGTCATTCGATACAAGATATGGCGTATGTCAAAATTGTGATATTGTTCGCAATATTGATTTTTGCAAAGTTTGCGGTTCTGCTACAAATGATTTATCGCCACTTTGTGAAATTTGCAAAGTCGTGGATTTTGAGTTTGATAGGGCAGTTTCCCCACTTGTATACAGAGAACAGGTTGTCAATATCATTAGACGCTTCAAGTTTGGCAGTGCAAAGTACATGGGAAAGTTTTTGGCACAGTTTGTAATTGACTGTTTTTATGAGCATGATTTTGAAGTTGACTTTGTTACCTTTGTACCTATACACAAGTTAAAGTTGAGAGAGCGAGGTTTTAATCAAGCAAAAGTTGTAGCAGAACACTTTGTTCAAGCTGTAAAACTGCCACTAGTAGATACACTAGATAAACGAATTCAAAATGACGACACTGCAAAATTAAACAGAAAGCAACGCTATGAATCTGTTAAAGGTGCAATGTGTGTCAAGGAAAATTTGTGTGAGTATTTGAAAAGTAAAACTGTATTGCTAATAGATGATGTTTTTACAACGGGTGCTACTGCAAATGAATGTAGCAGATTGCTCAAATGTGCAGGAGTGAGTGAGGTATTTGTATTGACTGTCGCAACTGGTGTGGGTTTTACTAGAAGTAATTTTAATAACAGTTTTGAAATTTCTTTGTAGTGTAAATGGGGGATAAAAATTTATGCGTTATGTTAAACTAAAAAATGGAGTAGAAATGCCTATGTTGGGCTTTGGCACTTTTTTGATTGCCAATCACGAGCAGTGTGTTGAGGCAGTCAGCCATGCACTCAATATCGGGTATAGGCATATTGACACAGCAGCTAGATATGGCAATGAGAGTGCGGTAGGGGAAGCTATAAAAAAGAGCAAGATAAAGAGAAAAGATTTGTTTGTTACTACAAAAGTTTGGATATACGACGCTGGATATGAAAGAGCAAAAATTGCTTTTGATTTATCCTTACAAAAACTTGGACTTGACTATGTAGATTTGTATTTAGTTCATCAACCTTTTGGCGATTATTATGGGTCATGGAGAGCAATGGAAGAGTTGTATCAAAGTGGAAAGTGTAGAGCAATAGGTGTAAGCAACTTTTTGCCAGATAGATTGGTCGACATAAGCTTGAATAATAAGGTTGTGCCATTGGTCAACCAAATGGAATTTCACCCATACTTTCAACAACAGCAAGGCATTGCAACCATGAATGAATTGGGGGTTGTGTTGCAAGGCTGGGCTCCTTTTGCACAGGGGAAAAATGACATTTTTAAAGATAAAATTTTAAATGATATAGCAAAAAAATACAGTAAAACAGTATCACAGATAATATTAAATTGGCACATTCAACGCGGGATTTGTGCTATCCCAAAGTCAGTCAGTGAAGATAGAATAAAACAAAATTTTGATATTTTTGACTTTGAATTGGCAAAGTCTGATATAGAAAGTATAAATGCGATGGATACCAAAGTTCCATTTTCAAATGCTCTGGATCCTGTCAGAGCAAAAAATATGATTCAATTAAAGAGGTAGTTTTATGAAGATAACTTTAAAGGACAATAAGATTATTGATGTGACAAAAGGTCAAACTGTCGCACAAGTCGCATCGAGTATTTCAGAGAGTTTGTGTAAATCTGCTTTGATAGGGCTTGTAGATGACAAACCAGTTGACCTCGATTATGTTTTAAACAGAGATTGTAATTTGCAAGTATTGACGATTAAGGATAGTTTGGGACAAAAGGCATTTTGGCACACTGCGACACACATATTGGCTCAAGCGTGTACAAAACTGTTTAAAAATGCAAAGTTGGCAACGGGTCCAGCTACGGAAAATGGATTTTTTTATGATATAGAATTTGAAAATAGTATAACACAGGAAGATTTGAGCAAAATTGAAAATGAGATGGCTAAAATTGTCAAGGCTGACTACGCTATAAAAAGGACAGAAGTTTCAAGGGCAGATGCACTGGAACAATTTAAAAAAAGTGGTCAAAAGTACAAAGTATTACTGATTGACGATATCCCAAAAGGTGAGGCAATTAGCTTGTATACTCAAGGTGATTTTGTAGACTTGTGTGAAGGACCTCACTTACCGCGTACAGGTCTTGTAAAACATTTTAAACTGACACAGCTTGCTGGTGCCTATTTTAAAGGTGACCAATCTCAAAAAATGTTGACTAGAATATACGGTATTGCGTATGAGAAAAAGCAAGATTTGGAGCAGTATTTGACCAATCTTGAAGAGGCCAAAAAACGAGATCATCAAAAATTGGGAAGAGAATTGGGAATATTTAGTACAGTAGAGTGTGTAGGGCAGGGTTTACCTTTGTTTGCTCCCAATGGAGCAAAGATATTGCAAACACTCATTCGTTGGGTAGAAGATGAAGAGGAAAGACGGGGTTATGTCCTGACTCGCACTCCGATAATGGCAAAGTCAGACCTATATAAGATTTCTGGACATTGGGACAAATATAGAGATGGCATGCTTGTTTTGGGCGACAGTGATAGCAATTATTTGGCTATGCGTCCCATGACTTGTCCTTTTCAGTTTTTCATTTATAAGAATGGTCTGCATTCTTATCGTGACTTGCCTATTCGGTATGCAGAAACATCAACATTGATGAGAAACGAAGACAGCGGTGAAATGCACGGCTTGATAAGGTTGAAACAGTTTACTTTAAGTGATGGGCACATAATATGTACGCCTCAACAGATGGAAGCCGAATTTAAAAATGCAGTGGAGCTTGCTTATTATTTGTTGGACACATTGGGATTGAGGCAAGATGTCACGTTTAGGTTTGGTAAGCATGACCCCAACAATCTGTCAAAGTACATTGACAATCCAACAATGTGGCAAACTGCGGAAACAAAGATGAAGGAAATGCTGGACGCTTTAAATTTAAAGTACTGTGAAACTGTGGGAGATGCAGCGTTTTATGGTCCAAAACTTGACATCCAAATACGCAATGTTTATGGAAAAGAAGACACACTGATAACTGTACAGATTGATTTTGCTCTTCCTGAAAGATTTGACATGGAGTATACTGACGCAGATGGCATCAAAAAAAGGCCTATTGTAATTCATAGGAGTAGCCTAGGTTGTTATGAGCGTACATTGGCTTTGCTGATAGAAAAGTATGCGGGAGCTTTCCCTACTTGGCTTTGCCCTAAACAAGTTATTGTAATGTCACTTACGGATAGAACAGCTATGGATGCTGATGTGATTCAAAAAAAATTGTTGTCAATTGGTGTACGGGCAGTCTCTGATAATCGCAGTGAAAAAATTGGGTACAAAATTAGAGAGGCACAGCTTGAAAAAGTACCTTATATGTTGATTATCGGCGATAAGGAAAAAGAGCAAGGTGTAGTAGCTGTAAGAGACAGACGACAAGGCGATTTGGGAACGATGTCATTTTCACATTTTGAACAAAAGATAGTTGAAGAGATAAAAAATAAGACGATATAGTATTTTAATAATTTTTTGCAAACACTAGTCTAATTCCGTGTTTGCAATTTACATATGCTTAATATATAATTTTTTCATTTTTAAATCAGATTTCATATATAAATATAGTATGAAAAAAAATAATGGTCCAGTAGGTGTTGTGGATAGTGGAGTAGGCGGGCTTACTACTTTGCTTGCTTTGCGTAAAGTTTTGCCAGAACAAGAATTTGTGTATATTGCTCCAAAAAGTTTTCAACCGTTTGGAGTTTTGGAAAGGCAACAAATATTTGACAAAGCTAGTGTGCTTGTACACAGGTTGCAAAAGTACAATTGCAAAGCAATTGTCATAGCGTGTAATACCGCTACAAATGTGGGAGTTTGTAATTTAAGCAAGCAGTATAATATTCCGTTCTTAGGCTTAGAACCCGCTATCAAGCCAGCGGTGGAGAGCGGTGCAAAGAACATTTTGGTACTGACTACTACTGCAACGGCAAAGCAAGAAAGATTTATTCAGCTAAAAAATAGGTTTTTATCAAAATCGAATATTATAGTTAGTCCTCAACAAAATTTGGCAAGTGAAATAGAAAATACAGAAGCAATAAAAGAATTGCGTTTGAAATTGTCAAAAAAAACAATAAAAATAGATGATGATTTTATCCATCAGTTAGATTCGCAAATAAAGCAAACCGTAACAAATATTTTGATGCAACATTCAAATATTGACAGTATAGTACTCGGCTGTACTCACTATGTTTTTTTGGCTCACACGATTAAAAACTATTATCAAAATAAAAATAAAAAAATAAAGTTATTTGATGGCAATCTTGGAGTCGCAAAAAGATTACAAAGTTTAATCTGACTATTTCTTTACACAATCATCTCTGCTTTAAACAGCTGCTCGAACTGATTGCAATTTGCAATTAAATAATCAAAATTTCCACTTGCTTTAATTTCACCTTCATGCACAAAATAAATTGTATCCGCATTTTTTATAGTAGACAATCGGTGAGCTACTATGACAATTGTGTGATTGCCTGCTAAGCTAGTCAGCGATTGTTTTATTTCGTCTTGTGTGGTGTTGTCAAGACTTGAAGTACTTTCATCAAATAAAATTATTTTACTGCGTTTTAACAATGCCCTAGCTATTGCCAAGCGTTGCCTTTGTCCACCAGACAGTTTAATGCCGCTTTCTCCAACTTTTGTTTGATAGCCGTTTTTTAGTGACATGATAAACTCATGTAAGCAAGCTTTTTTTGCCGCTTCCTCAACTTGTTCTACTGTTGCATTTTGTTTTGCCATTTTGATATTTTGCAGTATTGTGGTGTTGAATATATAGGGAAACTGATTGACAAGGGAAATCCCTTGACGCAGTGTATCCCTTGACAATTCTTTTATATCCACTCCGTCAATTTTCACTGTGCCATTTTCCGTAGCGTCATACAACTTTGCTATAAGACTTAAAATTGTACTCTTACCACTTCCAGATTTGCCTACAAATGCTACTGTTGTGTTTGCTGTTATTTCAAAATTTAAGTTTTCAAATACTACTTTTTTGTTTTCTGGCACAATAATTTTTGTAGTTTTTTCTTGGTCATCTTCTTCTTGTGCTGCATCAACGTAGCTAAATCTGACATTTTCAAACTGGATATTTCCATTAATTTTTATTTTTTTGTCACCAAACTCTTCTACTTTAAATTTGTTATTATCCATCAACTCAAACATGCGACTGGTTGCAACTTTGAGGTTTGCAAGTTCTGTGGCGGTGTTGCCAAATCTCCATATGATATTTTCAAAAGAAACTCTATTGGTGAAAATAAACAAAAAAGATGCTATGCTGAGCGCTGTATTGCGTACCCAAAAGACGCCTACCATCAGCGCTAGCATAATTACGATTTGTACAGCCATTCCGCGACTAGACCAAAAATACATATTGGTTACATATTTTTTTTGCAGTCTACTGCTCTGTTTTGCAAAATTTTGAGTCGCCACAATTTTTAGCTGCTCTTCTAGGTCAAGTGCCTTGATGTCTTTTTCACTTTTAATAATTTCTGCTGTCAATCCATTGCTAGCGTCTGATGATGTTTTCTCTTGTCTTTCATTTTTTGCATAAACTTTTGTCCTAAATAATTCCCAAATAAACAAAATCACAAGTGCTAAAAGAAAAATACTACCTATTATCCAGCTTTGTAAAAATATATAAGCCATGGTGAAAAAAGCAGTTATCAGCGCCACTATATTATCTGCTATATTTTCTATACTCCACAGTGCGCGCTCTGGGTCATTGTTGATTCTGTTTATAAAAACACCACTTGATTTCTCTGCAAATGATTTTGAGGAAATTTTAAATACTTGTTCGATTAAATCAACTTTTATTTTGTAAGAAATTTTTGCAACTAAAGAGTAAAAGAACTTATATATTACTGCATAAAAAAATTCAAAACCTAAGTAAAATCCCACTGCACAAAACAAATAAACCAAAGATTTATCAAAATTGCCTGCTGTCAATTCTGCCAAAAACATGGCAATCAAGAATAGTGAAACTATGTTGCAAATTTGAGAAAACAGAGAAGCTATTACATAACCAGTGGAGAGAAACTTATGTTTTTTTATATAGTGTCTTAAATTTATTTTTTTGTTTTTAGACTTTAAAATATCCATATGACAATTATAACAAAATTTATAGCTTTTTGTCAATTTACATAAATACAGCAAAGTAAAATTAAAAATGATGGCTGCAAAAATGCATAGTTATAAATAACTATGAAAAAAATTAAGACAGTTTTGTCCAGATTTCAAGTAGGTTTTTGTAAGGTAGTATTTTAAGGTATTGTGTTATAATGTAGTTATATAATATAATTTGAATATTTATCATAACACAAATAATCATACATTTGTATTATGATAAATATTCATGACTTATAGAACTAGCCTTGAAATAAAATGTACAAGGCAAAAAGGAGTTTATTTATGGCAATAGACAAAAGTAAGCTAGCCCGTGATATTTTAGAGTCGCTGGGCGGTAGAGAAAATATCGCAAGTGTTGTTCACTGTGCAACGAGATTGAGGTTTACATTAAAAGATCCAAAACACGCAGATGTAGCCAAGTGCAGGGGTGTTTACGGTGTAATAGCAGTAGTCGAAAAGGGTGGTCAACATCAAGTTATCATTGGCAATACTGTCCCAGAAGTGTACAAAGAAGTTGTGCGGATAGGTGCATTGGATACAGCAAGTGGTTCTGGTAAACAAGTAAAGACAGGCAATATATTTTCCCGTGGAGTAAATGGATTAATCAGCACTATCGCAGGTATCTTTCCACCCATACTTTATCCTTTGATTGGGTGTGGGCTCTTGATGGGTATATTGGTTGTTATAAAGTCAATTGTCGGGTTTAAGTTGGGTGTAGATGGCAACCCCATTTTAGATGCCGATGGTAAACCTATTTTTATACTAGATGAAAGTGACACTTTTAAAATACTTCACGCTATTAGCACAACAGTTTTCTTTTTTCTACCAGTATTGATTGGATTTTCTGCCGGTAAAAGGTTTGGGGCAAATCCTTACATCACAGCGACGATTGCGCTTGCATTGGTGCACCCTGATATAAATAGTTTGGCAGGTGGAGAAATTAACTTTTTTGGCATTCCAAATTTTGGAGTGTTGAATTTTGGGTCATCTGTTTTGCCTATTTTATTCTCTTCTTATTTAGCCGCTAAAATTGAGATATATTTGACTGCCAAGTTGCCGTCATCTATTAAGAACTTTATCATACCGCTGACATGCTTTGTGATAGTTGTACCACTGACGATTGGTATCATAGGTCCTATTACAATCTGGTTTGCAAATACATTGGCAGATGGGTATAAGGCTTTGCCTGATTGGTTACCAGGTATTTTGGTTGGTACTTTCTGGCAAGTGCTTGTTGTTTTTGGTATACACTGGGCAATTGTGCCAATGGGCTGGAACAACATTGCTACCAATGGATTTGACACACTAGATCCTTTGACTCATGTGGCAGCATTGAGTCAAACAGGTGCTTGTTTTGGAATATGGTTAAAAATGAAGAATAAAGAAGATAGGAATCTAGCTAGGCAAGGTTGGATAACTGGACTGTTTGGCATTACGGAGCCTATCATTTACGGTGTAACTTTGAAACGCAAAAAACAATTTTTGATGGGTATGATTGGTGGATTTTGTGGTGGTCTTATAGCGGGATTGATAGGTGCTAAGTCATATAGGCAAGGTGCTTACGGTTTTGGAGCTTTGTTGAGCACTCTGTCAAATGACGGATTTGAAGCACAAGCGTTCTTTGGACTGTTGGTAGGCCTATTGACTTCGTTTAGCGTAGCCGCAGTGTTATCATTTATCACATACAAAGATGACACTATGCAAAATTCTACTTTGGGTAATATGGTGGAGTCTGTTTCTCAATCAATAAGCAATACAGCTTCTAAGATAGTGACATTTTTAAGTCCACTAAAAGGTGTTGTAAAA